>CAMCZG010000001.1 GCA_945886445.1 Bifidobacterium breve
GTTGCATAGTGGTAGCCCATGAGAAGGAAGGGAAGTGCCATTGTCTCGGGGTGGAAGGTTTCCCATGCCAAGTATGCGGTGGTGGGCAACAAGAGCCATGCAACACCAAATGCCAGTGCAGACAGTTCGCTCTTTAAGCGATGGCGAGCAATGAGGAAAACTGGGTATGCAGCACTTGCTAATGCGATGACTTGAAACATGTTCCAGAGGTTTGGCCCGCCGCCGAGCCAAACAAATGGCACGAGGAAGTAGTACATGAACATTGCATGATGACCAAAGACGGGAAGACCACAGACCGTGTTGAACCATTTGCCGTTGGCGAGCAGCCACAGCGACTGGTCATGAATGCCGAGGTCGAAGTCGAAAGTTGCATATGCATCGTGACGATGCACAACCAGGCGTCCAACGACGATGATCCAGGTGAAAATGGAGGCCCAAATGAGCGCCGAGGAAAGCGACTTGCGCACTACAGGCATCACAAAAAAGTACTACTTCCTCTTCTGATAATTTGGTCATGTAGCAACGAACGAGAGGGAAGTGAGCAAAATGGCAAGCAAAGAGGCAGAAGCGTTCCTTCAACAAGTGCGTGAGTACCAAAAACAAGCACTTGGCTCAGCAACTGCAGTTCCCACGCTGGAAGAAATGCGCTTTGGGGCAGAAGCGGTAATGGAAACCGTTGGTGCCATGCCTACTGGTGTCGAAATTGAACCAGTTGACGTGAGTGGTCTGTCGGCCTTGTGGGTGCGACACTCTGGGGCCGATGCACAGTCGGTGGTGATGTACTTCCACGGTGGTGGTTACGTCGTGCAAAGTGCCAATTCGCATCGCAAAGTTGCTGCTCACCTTGCACTGCAGAGCAACAGAAATATTTTGAGCGTGAATTATCGGCTCGCTCCCGAGCATGCACACCCAGCGGCAGTAAACGATGCAGTACTTGCTTATGAGTGGTTGTTGAGTTCTGGTTTCGCACCGAGCAAAATTGCTCTTGCCGGCGACTCGGCTGGTGGAGGGTTGTCTTTAGCACTCATGGTTGCACTCAAAAATAAGAAACTTCCGCAGCCAGCTGGTGCGGTCGTATTCTCCCCTTGGGTAGATCTTGAAGGAACAGGCGAATCAATGGACAGCAAGGCAAGTGTCGACCTAATGGTCGATCGTCATGCGCTTGCGCTCATGGCAAATATGTTTATTGGCGGAGGCTCGCTGCGTGACCCTCTCGCTGCTCCGTTGTATGCAGACCTTGCCGGTGTTGCCCCTATATATATTCAAGTGGGCGGCGATGAAGCACTGCTCGATGACTCCACGCGATTCGCCACTCGTGCAGCCCACGCCGGAGTATCGGTGCGCTTAGATGTGTTCCCCGAAATGCAACACGTATTTCAATCGGGAGTAGGGGTTATTCCCGAAGCTAACGATGCTGTTGCGCGTGCGGGGCAGTGGCTACAGGGAATCTTGGCCTAAGAACTACTTGCCGTTGAGTGCAGCGACAACGGGGGCAAAGGAATCAACGTCTTCTGCGCCAACGATGATGTAGCTAAAGCCCCAACGCTCGCGACGAGCAATGAGGTCTTCAATGAGCTTGCTCGGAGGGCCAATGAGTGCAAATGGTGTTTCTTCCACCATTGATGGGGTAACACCAATCATTTGAGCTACACCATCAATAGTTCCGGCGGCATCGTCGGTGACCTTGACGAAAAAAGAACGAATGTTCATTTCAATGTTGGGCAATCGTGACCCTGCCGCATTGATGACGATGTTGACTTTGTCGGTGACTGCTTCAGCCGTCATGGTGCTAATTGCTTCGGGGCCAACAACCCCTGCAGTCATGGTGCCGTTAATGCCAATGATGTCGGCTTCGCGCGCTGCATAGGTAAGAACACGTTTGCCACCTCCGCCAATCAAGATGGGTGGGTACGGGCGCTGTACGGGTTTTGGCATGCCAACGTAATTGGCAACGTTGTAATGAGTTCCTGCATGATTCACGGGCTCGTCGCCCATTGCTGCTTTGATAATGGCAAGACCTTCAATAAATCGGTCGATGCGCACACCAGGAGTGTCGTATGCAATTCCCGATTGCTCATAGTCACTCACCATCCAGCCTGCACCTAAACCAATTTCGAGGCGGCCTTCTGAGAGCAGGTCGATGGTGGCAAGTTCTTTTGCCAATACAACTGGGTGCTTGTAGTCGTTGTCCCATACCAGCGCACCCACACGCAGGGTGCTTGTTGCGTCGGCCACTGTTTGCAATGCAGGAATAGGGGCAAGTTGATCGGTGAAGTGGTCGGGCATTGTGAGGCAAGAAAAGCCGTTGGCCTCTGTCTTCTTTGCTAAATCAACCCACTCTTTGCGGTTCGCGGCGCGCGAGCACTGAACGCCAAAACGAAAGGGAGCAATGTGGGGAAAAGTCATGAGAAACCTTGTCATATCCCACGGCAGCACAGCAAGTGTGGAGATATGCCCGTGACTTGCATCCGTCACCTTTTACCTTTACATTGAATAATAATTCAAAGTCCATTGTGGTGGACTCAAATACGGGTGAAGGTGGATGTTGTGGCTCGTTTAACACACATATGGAAAACGGGTGTTGTTGTTACAGCGTTATTGGCAACAGTGGTGGCATGTGGTAGCAGTGATTCATCGCGTGCACGTAACGCTGCGTTAGTTGCAGGTACTAAATGTGTGAAACCTGGTGCGGTAACAAAAATTTCGAAGGTGTCAGTGGTGTGCGCGAAAACGACTACCGGCAACATTTGGTATCCAACAATGAAAGCCAAAGGCAAAGCCCAAGCATGTGCCAAGCCTGGAATAATTCGCAAGAAGTCACAGATTGTCTGGGTGTGTGGTGTTGTGAAAAGCAAAAAACTGTGGCAAGCAACACAACCTCTTACCGCGTTATCAGCCAAAGGAGACCTACTATCAACATCTCCGGGTGCCTTTGTTGTTGCTGACAACGCAGTTTTGGCTGATCCCAAGATCCCTGATGACAAAACTGTCACTCAAGTGCCTGATGCTGCTGCAACACCAACTCTTGCACCAGCAGTAACCACAGCATTGTCTCTTGTGACACAACCCTTGGGTGGTGTCAACGCTGACGTTTTAAAAACCCAGCCAGTAGTGCAACTCCTTGATCAAAGAGGCGCGTCTATCGCAACAGCCGGTATCACCATTACAGCTGTTTCTGGTCGCACTGATGTGGTGTTATCGGGCAATACAGCAATCACTGACGCTACAGGTCGCGCCACATTTACAACATTGTCTCTCAAGGGAATCATGGGAGACATCACTTTGACATTTACTGCATCGGGTCTTGAAGGCATCACGTCAGACAAATTTGTCTTGGCTCCTGGAGCAGCAAAGGCTCTGGTCATCAGTACAACTAGTAGCTCTGTAGCGAGTGGTAAAGCCTTTGATCAACAACCCGTATTGCATCTTGAGGATTCAAGTGCCAACGTCATTGCTGTTTCAGGAGTCGATGTCATTGTTACGTCATCACCGCCGGGGCTCATTGGCACGACAACTGTGGCCACCAACAATAATGGTATTGCTGAGTTCACTGGCTTAGCTCTGACTCAAGCAGGTGTAACCACTTTGACATTTACATCTGGTCTATTGAGCACCAAACCAAAAGTTACTGTTGTTGCTGGCGACTACACAACAGTCAAGATCACAACAGAAGCATCTGTAGTGGCCTCAAACAACAATAAGTTTTCACAGTCTCCAGTTGTGCAGTTGATTGACGCCAATAACAACAACGTCATCACTAAAGACATCACGGTGACTGCAACAATCACTCAATTTCCCACCGCCGACACCAACAAAGTCGCAACACTGCTTGTTTCAACTGCCACAACAAACGATCAAGGCCAAGCCACATTTACTGGCCTTGGTATCAAGGGCTTGATTGGCGATTACACCCTTGGCTACACGCCAACAAATGGCGTGACACGGGGATCAGAAAAAACAACGCTTAGTGCTGGCGGGACAACACAACTCATCGTGCTGACTGCTGCTGCTGGACCAGTGGGAAACAGCACCGAAGGCACATGGTCTTTGACTCAATCACCCGTGATTGGCTTGCGTGACATCTCAAATAATCCAGTGCCGACAAGTGGCGTGGCAGTAACTGCCACAGTGAACGGACAGACTTCAACCACAGCACCAACCACAGCACTAACAAATGCCGAAGGCGAAGCACCAATTGGGTTGATCTTCAGCGGTGACAGTGCCGGTGATCGCATGATTACATATAGCGCACCTGGCTTGTTGACGACGACGACGGGCAAAGTCGACTTGCCGCTCTTGAACACAAGGGTGTCCCCAGCATGGGTGTTGCAAAAGCGAATTAAGAGCTCTGCCCCGTTCGTATTGACGCCACCAACATCAAACAGTAGTGGCCCTTGGTCCTACGCAAGCTCCAATACAGCAATTGCAACAGTCACCTCCGCAGGCACAGTGACACTCAAAGGCCTTGCTGGCCAAACCTCCTTCACAGCAACACACGCAGCCACATCAAAGTACAAAAGTGCTACGACGACTGCCAATCTTGTCACTACTGATAGCTACAACGTTGGCGATACAGGTCCTGGTGGTGGCATCGTGTTCTATGACGCAGGAGCCACACAGTCATGGGGACGCTACTTAGAAGCCGCATTAACAAACGGAACAACACCTTCTACATGGACACGAGCTACCGAGAAAGGGTGGGGCTGCAATGGGACTGATATCTCTGGAACAAGACTTGAGATCGGCACAGGACGAGCCAACACCACGATCATCACTGATAGAAAATGCACAAGTGATTACTCATTGAGTGCTGCAAGTATCGCTGCGGCCTATAACGGTGGTGGCAAGACTGACTGGTTTTTACCATCGAGAGATGAACTCAACGAGTTGTGTAAATATGCGAAAACCCAAACCACAGGAGACATTGAGCAGGACTGCGTTCTCTCTGGGACGATTCGCACTGGTTTTGTGTCTGACCACTATTGGAGTTCGTCTGAGAGCAACCCGACCATCGCGTTGGGCCAGTCCTTCTCCAGCGGGATTGGGGACAGCTACGGCAAGGGCTTCATCTTCTACGTGCGTCCAGTGCGGGCTTTTGCTGCGACTTGTGCAACCGGGGGAGCCTGCAAGGTCGGTGACACGGGTCCTGGTGGTGGCATCGTGTTCTATGTAGCACCCACACCATTTAAATGTGGAGTAGATCTGACAGCACGATGCACATATTTGGAAGCAGCGCCTACAGGGTGGATAACTGCTTCTACGCCTGCTGAACAAACAAACTGTGGGCAAGCTGGTACTTCAACGGTTGATCCTAAATGCTGGTGGTCAGGTAACACAGGCTCTTTGATTGGAACAACGCAAACAGGAATTGGCACTGGGTATGCGAATACTTCGAAGATGATTGCCCAAAGCAACACTGCAGGAAAAGCAGGAACTGTTGCACGTGCATTTCAAGGTGGAGGCAAAACCGACTGGTCCTTACCATCGAGAGATGAACTCAACGCGTTGTGTAAATGGGCGTTTAACGACACAGAGAATGCGATCTGCAACAATAACGGTGAGGGCACTTTGAAGTTGGAGAATGGTGGTTTTGCTTCTGACGGCTATTGGAGTTCGTCTGAGGGCGGCGCGTCCAGCGCGTGGTATCAGTTCTTCTACAACGGGGGCCAGGACAACGACGATAAGACGTACACGTACTTCGTGCGTCCAGTGCGGGCTTTTGCTTTAACTTGTGCAGAAGGCGGACCCTGCAAGGTCGGCGATACGGGTCCTGGTGGTGGCGTCGTGTTCTATGTGGCAACCACGCCATTTACATGTGGAGTAGATCTGAAAGCAACATGCACATATTTGGAAGCAGCAATAACGAAGGGAACAGGTACTTCTACATGGACACCAGCCACCCGGGCACAGTGGGGCTGTCGGGGCACTGATGTGATGCCGCTTGTCCAGCGAACAGCAAGTCTTGAGATCGGAACCGGGCGAGCCAACACCATACTGATTACTGGGGCAAAATGTAACGTCTTAACGAGTGCTGCAAGTATCGCTGCGACCTATAACGGGGGTGGCAAGACTGACTGGTTTTTGCCATCACGTAAAGAATTGAATGCTTTGTGTCTTGAATTTTTCAATGATCCAAACAGCGAATACGCCGGCATCGGCTGGCATTCTAGATTTCAGTTAGGTGGATGCAAAGGCAGGCAATCAGCCGTGAAAAGCGCAACCGATGTGACGCCAGGGTGGAGTTTTTCTTCTTACCAGTATTGGAGTTCGTCTGAGGGCGACGCGGGCTACGCGGACTACGCGTTTTACCTGGGCTTCGACGACGGGTACGAGTACTACGGCGATAAGACGAACACACGCTACGTGCGTCCAGTGCGGGCTTTTTAACTATTTATCTATTCATCTATTTGTGTTCGGGCCGCCTTCGGCGGCAAGAACACAAGATAAATATTTTTATCATGTAGACCTCCTGGTTGAGCCTGCTGCCACTACAACTAGGCGCCGCTGGTCTGATGGTTGGTGGTATGCGACCTGGCGGAGAGCGTCGTACCATCGCTGTACTCAGGTACCGTAGAGATTGTGCCCAATGCAAAGGATTTCTTCCGCAAGTTTGCGACGAAAGATTATCTTTCACGCGTAGGCGGCACTGTAGGAAAGATGAGCATTGTGCTCATGGCTGGTGCGCTTCTTGTGAGCGCCCTCGTTGTTGCAATGGCTCCGCGAGTATGGGGAATTGCTACAGCACATAGCGAAAAGCCAGTCACTCTTCCTGCGTTTACCGGAATCGCACAGCGGTCGTACTTGTACGACGTGAATGGCGCTCAAATTGGCGCGTTCCAGGTGGAGAATAGCCAGCCAGTCAAAATGCAAGAAGTGCCGGTCGACGTCACGGCGGCAATTCTTGCGGTGGAAGATGCAGGCTTCTACGGGCACAAAGGTGTGAACCTGCGCGCTTTGGTGCGAGCAACGCTGTCGAACTTCAATGCAGGAAGCTCACGGCAAGGGGCCTCAACCATTACTCAGCAAGTGGTGAAAAATGAATATCTTGCAGGCTTGCCGCGCGATGGCCGGTACAAAGTGCTTCAAGCGAGGTATGCCGCACTCTTGGAGAAACAAGCGACAAAGCCACAAATTCTTGAGAGGTATTTGAACACCGTATTTTTCGGAAATAATGCCTATGGCATTGAAGCCGCTGCGGAAATATATTTTGGCGTTGGTGTAGAGAAGCTCACCTTGGTACAAGGTGCATTTCTCGCTGGCCTCATTCAGGCACCTACCAGTTACGACCCCATTCGTCACCCTGAACGATCGCGGCAACGTTTTGGTCAATCTTTGAATCGCCTTGTGTCGGAAAAACTGATGACGAAAGAAGAAGCTGCACGTTTGGCCAAGGAATGGCCGTTGCCAGAAGTGGTGCAAAGTGTTCCGCAGAAGTCGGTAGAGCGCACGTACTTTTCTGAAACGGTAAAAGATTACTTATTGAACCGCAGCGATATTTTGGGCCCCACGTATCAAGAGCGATACAACGCGCTCTTTCGTGGTGGTCTCAAGATCTACACCACACTCGATAATAGTTATCAAAAAGCTGCAGAAAAGGCTGCGGCCGAGAAGCTTCCAGCAAACAAGCAAGGCATCCAATCGGCTGTGTTGTCGTTAGACACTGCAACCGGTGGCGTGCGCGCCATGGTGGGCGGGCCTGGTTTTGTTCCTGGGCAAAGTGAAGTCAATATGACCTTGCGCAGGCGTCAAACGGGGTCAAGTGTCAAGATCTTTATTTTGGCAGCAGCACTGCAGGCAGGCGCAGAAGGAATAGATCTCATCGATGGCACCTTGCCGTGCACCTTGCCAAACCCGGGTAAGCCTGAAGAGCCCTTTGTGGTCACTAAAGGTGTGAGTCGTCCACTTGGTTCGCTGGAAGAAATGACTTGGTATTCCATTAACTGTGCCTATAGCAGGCTCTCGCAAATTGTTGGTTTGAATCGAGTAGTCGACACCACGTACCGAATGACGCAGTCGATGTACCTGAATCGCGACACGTACTCCATTCAGCCATATGCAAGTTATGCAACAGGTGCTAATGAGATGAGCCCATTCGACATGGCCAGTGGAGCGCAGACAATTGCTAACGGTGGTTTGCATAAGCAGCCGTATTTCATTGACCGTATTGAGAACTTCTCGGGAACGATGTACGAACACAATGACCCTGGTACACAAGTCTTCACTAAAGAAATTGCCGATAAGGCAGTGGCGATATTGAAAGGTGTACTTACCAAAGGCACCGCAAGACGCAGTGCGCTCGACAAAGATCGCCCCGCTGGTGGAAAAACCGGCACACAAGACGACAACACCAATGCATGGTTCGTTGGTTTTACAAAAGAACTCACCACTGCGGTGTGGGTAGGCGACCCGCGTGCGTATACCTCGATGGTGGGAATTCCCGAGTTTGTTGCTGCAGGTGTTCCTCGTGTTCAGGGTGCCACTTTCCCTGCAGCCATTTGGAAGGCATACAACGATGCGGCTCTTGTCGACGCCCCCATTGTCGATTGGGATGCAGCCGTTCCACCAAGCCGCGGCTCGATGCGTTTGTACTTGCCAGGTGTCGACTGCGTGGCACAGCTGGTGTCGGGCGCATTGCCACGCAGGTTCACTGGCAATGTTGTGGCCTTTGACCCCATGTGGTTAACCACAACAACAGTTCAGCCAATTGGTGATCCGGCAGGCGGGGTCACCACGTCTATGCCGAGCACAACAACCACTGTGCCTGTAGTGGTTCCAGGGGCTCAGGGCCCGCCTGTAGTGAGCATTGTCGACCCAGGCACCACAATTTTGCCGTCGAATACGAACCCATTTTCTCCTGTGCCCACGCTTGACCCGCTAGGAAACTTGATTTTTGACTGTGCAAAACCCCTTCCAGGAAGTGTGCAAACGAGTATTCCGACACCTGGCTAATAGCCTGCAAGTGTGTCGATCTTGGTTCATCTCTATGACCTGCAAATGCTCGATACCAGCCTTGAGCAGCTACGGCACCAGTTCATCACATTGCCTGAGCGCGAAGTTTTAGCCCTAGTTCAAAAGAATATTACTGACTGTGCGGCGAAAATATCGTTGGGTGAATTGCGCCAACAGGAACTAGAGAAACTGCTGAGTGTGGCGGAAGCCAACAGTGCAACTTTGCAGAAAAAACGAGAGCGCCTTGAGCAGCAAATGAAAACTGTTATTGCAACGCGCGAAGCAGAGGCACTTCAACACGAAATTCTCACGGTGAACGGTGAATTAAATACGGTCGATGAAGAGTCGCTGGCTTTCATGGAAGAGTCTGAGTACATTGATTCCACTTTGGCATCGGCACGAAATGACTTGGGTCAATTCCGCACCGCTGAAATTGTTGCCACCGAGGCTTTGAAGCTTGCTGAAGAATATAAAAAGGCAGAAGCACGTGATGTTGAAGAAAAGCGTCAACGTCTTGCCGAGTCTCTTGATGAAAAGTGGTCGGCAGCGTACGAACTGCGCCGGTCGCAGCACAAAGGTATTGCTGTGGCAAAGGTAAAAAATCACGTGTGTGGTGGTTGCCATCTCGACCTGTCTCCCTCAGAAGTGGACCTTCTTAAAAAAGAAACCGATGAAAATAGAGAATGTCCGAACTGTGCTCGGTGGCTGGTGTTCTAAATGTTTTTCTGGTTTGTTGCCACGGCAATATTTTCGGTTCGGTTTGTTTTCCAAGACCCGCGCTTTGACTATCGACTACTTGTAGTGGGTGTCCTTCTTCCCGATGCCATTGATATTTGGTGGGGTGGCGCACGAGTACTGCACACGTTGCTGTTTAGCGTTTCATTGTTAGTGGTCATTATGTTGACAACGCAAAATAAGAAGGTAATTCGTAAACGCATGTTGCCACTTGCCATAGGCACCTTTATGCATCTCATATTTGATGGTGCATTTACTGCTACGAAAGTGTTCTGGTGGCCTTTTGGCGGCGTGTCATTTGGCGATGCTGAACTTCCCGTTGCTCAACGCATGGGGCTCAATATTGCAATGGAAATTATTGGCGTACTTCTGCTCGTCGTTTTAGTGCGCCAGTGTGGGCTGACCAATGCCGAGCGTCGTCGCGACTTTATGCGTACCGGAATGCTTTCTTCTGTTAGTCAAGCGAAGTAACGCCATGGGCGAACGTTTACTCACACTTGTGCGACACGGGCAAACTGCTGCCAATGCTCAAAACTTGTTGCAGGGTCATGTAAATCATCCACTCGACGACATTGGTCGTGCACAGGTAAGTCTTTTAGGTCCTGCAGTTCAGAAAATTGCCCCGGTCAGCCGCATCATTTCAAGCCCGCTTCTGCGTGCACAACAAACCGCACAAGCAATTGCTGAAGGACTATCGCAAAGTATTGAAGTAGAAACCGACCCGCGTTGGATTGAACTCAACTATGGCGACTTCGATGGCCAGCCAGTGAGTTCAGTGAGTGCACAACAGTGGGCCACATGGCGAACAGATGAGCATTTTCGCCCGCCAAACGGTGAAACGCTTGGCGAACTCTCTGTGCGCGTGAATGAGGCAATTGACGACCTGTTGAACGACACTTTGCACTCGCACATTGTGGTGGTCAGTCATGTTTCGCCCATCAAGGCCGCTGTGGCATGGGCGCTTGGCGTTGGTGTGGAAGTGTCGTGGCGTACCGCCCTCGACCGCGCATCAATGACAACGGTGAGGCTCGACGCGAAGCATCCTGCACTGAAAACTTTTAATGTCACTGTGTGAAGTGGTGAGTCGGTCTGTAAGCGGGATTCTGTTCGCCGAAGCGAGGTGACCATCCATCTGTGCGGTCTACCCGAGAAGTACCCGAAGGCGAGCGAGCAGCTCATCTTCTCTGCATGACCTTGCTTCAAGTGGGGTTTGCCAAGCCGTACGAGTTGCCTCGCACGCTGGTGCGCTCTTACCGCACCGTTTCACCCTTTCCCACAGAGTTGCCTCTGTGGGTGGTCTACTTTCTGTTGCACTTTCCGTGAGGTCGCCCCCACCTAGCTCGCGCTAGCACTTTGCCCTATGAAGTCCCGACTTTCCTCGACACATAGGACATGTGCCGCAGTCACCCGACCGACTCACCGCTCAAAAGTGTACGAGGTTTATTGGGGAAGTGGTGTTGGCTTTATGAGCATTTGGCGTATTCATACGCCATGGAGTTGAGGCTTGGCGTTTCCATGTTGAGCGTGGTTTTGTTGCCTGCCTCGCTCTTCTTGCCAAGGGCGACAGCGATGGATCCGAGTGATCCAAATGGGCCAGGCACTGCTGCTGGGTTCGGCTTCCCTGTGTCTTTGTTTGTTGATGGGCCGATGCCTGCAATGCCAGGGTTAATGGCTTGGGCAAGAACTGCGGCGTGGCGAGATTCTTGTTCGCCAATACCCATCGCTGCTGCGCGCAACTTTGGTTGCGAGAGCAACGACACGTAGAACTGGTAGGTCTGTGCCGCCAAAGTTTCGAGGCCAAGAGCTAATGCCATGACATCGTCGAGCGGTGTGTCACTTGGTGCAATGCCAGCATCTTTGTTTCCCAAAATCAGATCAAGCGCTGGGTTGATGTAGAGCTTGTTAATTTGCTCGTTGGCGCATTCAAAGGTTTCACCCTTTGCCTCGGTGATGATTCCGCTCAATGCTTTGGCGTGGGCTTCATGGTCGGCCTTAAACCTGTTGACCACTGCTGCAGTGCCTGCTGCGCTACCAGTGAAGAGACCGAGAGCCAATACTTTTCTATAGGTGTCGATGGCGTTGAATTCAAGTGAAGTGGCAGTGCGCAAGAGCACTTCATCGGTGGGCACTCCGTCGGGGAGGCCTGTTGTTGGCGGCACTACACCAATGCGTGGGAACTCGCCCTGTGGGCTCTGAGGACCTTTTCCGCATGCGGCAAGCAGTGTGGTTGTGGCTATTGCAAAGCCGCCTGTGAGAAAAAACCGACGGCGGTTGACTGGGGAATTCATTTCGAAGTTGTTCGCGTTCATGGTGAGTCCTTAGAAGATCTGTTCTACGCCGGGTAGGTCTTGGTGTCGAGTGGTTCTGCTTCATTGTCGAGAATGTCGCCGAGGCCTTTTTTGCCTGCAAAGCCAGCGAGTACCGCTGCATGACGACCCTGTACAGGAATGATGGATGCAACAAGTTGCGCACCGTCGGTGCCCGTAATGGTTCCGAGCACGCCAAGGTGAGTTTTCACGAGCGAGTTCTCTAATGAGAGAAAGGTGCCCGCAAGTTCTGTATCGGAACCAGATGATGCAGCGGTCACGAATGCCGTGTAGAAACTTGCATTTTGTGTGGTAGCCGATGAGCGACCAAGGAGCCCTGCCAACGACTGAGCATGAGCCAGATGGTGTCCACCGAACATGTCGCAAACTGTTTTGAGGTCTTTTCCCGCTGCAGCAGATGCTTTTGCATAGAGCGCAGTCATTGCAAGTTCGATTCCATGAGCAAACTGCAAAATAGCGATGTCGCTCTTTGTCGGTTGCTTTGGCGGGGCGGTGGTGGTGGGTGCGCTCACGCGGGGTTCCTTTCGTATTCTTTAACAGATCAGATTTGTGTCCATCACAGTATTTCAGACTGAGTTGATTTCCGAACTAAGGAAAGCGAGTCAACTTTAGAAGTCAAGAGCAGAGAGGTCGGGGATCCAGCCCTGCGAACCCCTCACAGCTTGGGCCCATTGCGCACGGGTAGCCACAGTTGTGGGCTCGTCGAAGGCGCTTTCCACCTGATTCTCGGGGTTCCAGGTGCTGGTGGCTACAGAGAGTGAAGGCCATAGCCCGAGCGCGGTGCCCGCCAAAAAGGCGGCGCCGAGTGTTGTTGCTTCCGTGACGGGCGACACTTCAATGATGCGAGAAGTACTGTTGGCGAGCGCCTGAACGAACACGGGGTTCTTACTCATTCCGCCGTCAATGCGAATGGGGTTACTGGTGGGTGAGGCGAACTGCGCTGCATCGTGAGCGGCGGCTTCATAGAGGTCGGCTCCTCTGTGCGCAATGCCTTCCAGAACTGCTCGTACAACATGGGCGCGTGTGGTGCCGCGTGTGATGCCCAAGAGCGCTCCGCGTGCGCCGTAGTCCCAGTGCGGTGTTCCGAGACCAAAGAGCGCCGGTACATACATGACCCCATCGCTACTTGCCACTGTGGCCGCAAGGTCTGCACTCTCCTGCGCATTGTCGATGAGCCCCATGTCTTCAATGAGCCATTCAATATTGGTGCCAGCAGACAACATGATGGCTTCAACGCCCCAATGCAATTTGGTTGTCGTTGCACCTTTTTCACCTTTTTCATTGAGCGAAAAGGCAACGATGGGGAAAGTTCCCGATGTACTGCGTGACGACGCAGTTGGTGCGGTGGTGCCGGTGTACATGTCGAGCATGCCACCAGTACCAAAAGTAATTTTGGTGCTACCAGGGGTAATGCAACCTTGCCCCACCAAAGATGCTTGTTGGTCACCAACAAGTGCGGCAATGGGAAGGTTTTCTAATTCGGTCGCGTGGCCCACAATTTGCGATGACGCAACAATGGTGGGGAGTGCGGCAAGTGGAATATTCAAAATTCCACAGATTCGTTCCGACCAGTTTAGTGTTTCAACAGAAAAGAGCCCTGTCACGCCTGCGTTGGTGTGGTCGGTCACAAAAGATTTTCCTGCGGTGAACTTCCACGTCAGCCAAGTATCAATGGTGCCAATACAAATGTCGCCACGCTGAATTTCTTCCCCCAGCTGCGCTCCATAGTTTTTCAACATCCAAGCAGCTTTTGTTGCCGTTTGGTTGGGGGCAAACATCAGGCCATGCTCGGAACGTGCGGTGATGCACTCCATAATGGTGCGCAGATCTTGCCACCCAAGTGCAGGCCCTAGGGGTTCGCCAGTAATGCGATTCCAAACAATGGTGGAAGCGCGTTGGTTGGCGATTCCGATGCCTATTGCGGAATTGGGGTTGCGCTGCAGCACGGTGAGTGCTGCCTCGCGGGCAGCAGTGAACATATGCATTGCATCGAACTCAACAAGACCTGAAAAAGGAGTTGATGGTGGATTCTTGCAGTACTGCGAGTCAATAATTTGCCCCGCGCCATTGACGAGCGCTGCACGCAAGCCAGTTGTGCCTACATCGATGACCAAAATTGATGGCGTTGTCATTTGGGGCGCACTCCTGAGTTCTGCATGAAACTACCGAGCACGCCGCCAAAAATACTGGCAACTAGCGCAAGAGAAAATGCGGTAATAATTCTGCTCACACGTACTTCACCGCCAGTGGCGACGCGAATGAGAAGAAAAAAACTTTGCACCACAACAAAAACTCCCGCGCCAGCAACAAGGCCATGCATGAGCGGACGCCCGAGTTGTTGATGCCATGCAGCCACTCCGCTGCCAATGACGAACCCGCAAATGGCAAACAATGAAAGTAATGGTGCCCATCCACTTGGATTGTCGGAATTGTCAATGACGAATCGCGCAATGAGAGTGGGTGGAACGGCAAAGAGAGCGGTGACTGATGCCCCTTTTTGCAGAGCAAGCGTGTCGAAATCTTTCATTGCTTATGTTTAGCGCATTGGCCAGAGCGCAGCGTCGTTCGGCCCTGCGTTGAGACCTAATTTGCCGGGGTTCAAAATGTTGTTTGGGTCGAGCGTCGTTTTCAGCGACTGCAGAACTTTCATTCCGGTTCCGAGGGCTTCGGTCATAAAGCGGTTCCGGTTGAGGCCCACGCCGTGGTGGTGCGACAGGTTTGCCCCAGCTAGAAGTGCAGCGCGTTGGGCTGCATCCCACAGCGCAACATAGGTTTTCTCAAACTCTTCTGCTGGTGGGGTTGCCGCAAATGTGAAGTACACACATGCACCATCGAGGTAGCTGTGCGATAAATGACATGTTGCGCTTCGTGCGTGCGGAACTTGAAGAATTGCTTGCACTACTGCATCGTTGACATGCATCAATTGACTCCATGGTGCAGCAACTTCAATGGTGTCTACAACAAAGCCTTTTTTGGTGAGGGCTTGCAAAGCGCTGGTGTCATTGCGGTGCGACAACCACTTTTCGACAAGTGCAATATCGGCCACGATTGCATTATTCGATGTGGCGTATTGCTGCACAATATGCATTGTTGCTGCAACGAGTTGCTCGTTGCCCTCGTCGAGTACAAGCAAAGTAGCTTGAGTGCCATCGCCTTCGTGCGAGCGCTTGCTTTCGCTTCCGTCGTATAAACGCAGCACCGCAGGTGTAGCGCCTGCGCGAATGAGTTGACGGCAAGCTTCAATACCTTGGGTAAAAGTGGGGAATCGGTATGCGGCTGTTGCGCGAAACTCTGGCAAGGGGTGGGCGCGAAGCCACGCCCGTGTAATAACGCCCAGGGTTCCTTCGGAACCGAGAAATACTTCAGTGAGGTCGGGCCCCGCTGCTGCGGCAGGGGCTCCTCCGGTGAGAACAACTGTTCCGTCGGCTAGCACCACTTCAAGACCCACCACCATGTCTTCAATTTTCCCGTAACGCGTTGAAAATTGACCAGCACCTCGACAAGCAATCCAACCACCCACGGTGGAGATATCGAAAGATTGTGGATAATGCCCCACGGTGAGTTTGTATTGCGAGTTCAACTCAGTTTCCATATCTGGACCAAAGGTGCCAGGGAGTACTTCAACAATGCCCGACAAAGCATCGACCGCAGTGATGCCTTGAAGCGAAGTGAGATCGAGCAAGACACCGCCGTAGAGCGGAATGGAGGCGCCAGTTACTCCACTGCGACCACCGGCAGGAGTGACGGGAATATTTTCTTTGTGGCAAATACGCATGACTGCCGAGACTTCTGACGTCTTGAGTGGACGACACACCACGCCCGGCAGGGCGGCAGTTTCGTTGCGTAGTGCCCATGACAACGACAAAGGCCACCAGTCGCGACCACTTTCAGCAAGCGTTGCGGCATCGGTAGAGCTAGCACAAACAGATGCAAGTTGTACCAGTACGTCTGCGCTGATTGAGCCGCGTGCTTGAGTGGGAAAATGTGGTGTTGCCGAAGCGGCCGACCCAGAGAATTCAATGGGTGCTGTTGCTTGCATGGGTTGTGTCATGGTTGCTCTTTCGTCGAGGCGACAAATTCAGATTCAGTAACTAACCCAGCAGCTTCTTCTTCGGCGCAGATGCCATGAAAGTGTGCAACTTGGCTGTTGATGTCAGATTCGCTCCAGTTCATTTGCGGCGCAATGAGCTCAGCCACACTACGCGCTGCGTTTTTCGCCGCTGCGCGGTTGAAAAGGAGCGCCCGTGTGCGCCGCGACAGAACGTCATCGAGCGTGAAGGCCATTTCGTGGGTTACTGCGTACATTGCTTCAGCACGCAAGTAGGGAAGGCCATCAATGAGGGGCTGCGCAAGGTCGGGTTGCGCTGTGATGAGTGCTTCAATGTCGGTTGCAAACGTGCCAAATCGTTGGGCAAGATGCAACTGTTGGGTCGTGCGAGATTTTGATTCTCGGTACCCACGAGCACCGTGTATTGGAAGATTTTTGGTTTGGCATCGATACTTTTTGTCCGACAAGTGAAGCTGATGAATGACAGCGTCGATGGTGTCTTCACTCATTTCACGGTAGGTGGTGAGTTTGCCGCCGGTGACGGTAATGACCCCAGATGCTGAAGTGCTCACCCGGTGGCGTCGCGACAAATCGGCGGTGCGTTCACCAATTGATTCATTTTCGTCGGGCTTCACAAGCGGGCGTAGCCCAGCCCACACTGCCAAAACGTCTTTGTGCGTTATTTCGTTGGTGATGCTCGCATTGAGTGCTCGCAAAACGTAATCGATGTCGTCTTTCGTGCACTGCGGGTTGTCTGGCGAGCCGTCGTATCCGGTGTCTGTGGTTCCGATGTAGGTGTATTGAAATGTGCCATCGCCATTAGGTACCCAGGGCACGACAAACAAACTGCGTTTATCTTTTGGCACCGGAATAACAACAGCAATGTCGTTGCGCACGAGGTTCCACGGCACGGTGATGTGCACCCCTTTAGCGGGTCGAATAGAAGACGGGTGTTTGCCTTCGTCAAGCTTGCGCACATCGTCGGCCCACACTCCAGTGGCATTAACAACCGCTTTGGATTTCACCGTTAGCGCATCGCCTTCGTGTGATTGCACCTGCACGAGGAATGTTCCTGATGAGTCTTTTTCAATTCCAGTGACGCTGCACCAGTTGGCAAGTGTTGCCCCAAGTTGAGCTGCAGTTTGCGCAAGTGAAATACATATACGAGAGTCATCTGCTGCGGCGTCGTAATACAAATATGCAGACGCAAGCCGATCTTTTGGCATTGTTGGCAAGTGTTTATACGCAGCCTTTGCATTTAAGCGGCGGTGAAATTTTCCGATGCGCCACCCACCTGTGAGGTCATACATCCACAATGCAGAACCCAGTGCGCGCGCAATTTTCTTTTTGATGAGACCGTCTTTAGTGACGATGGGAATCATGAAGGGAAGCACTTGCACTAAGTGTGGTGCATTGGAACGCAGACGTCGTCGTTCATGCAGTGCTTCGTACACCAAGCGCACATCACCTTGTTGCAAGTAGCGCAACCCGCCGTGAATGAGTTTTGAACTTTTCGATGAGGTGCCCGAAGAAAAGTCGTGACGCTCAAGAAGTGCTACGCGTAATCCTCTGCTTGCTGCATCAACTGCAACACCCAAACCAGTGACGCCACCGCCAACAACCAGCACGTCGAATTCTTCATTGGAAAGATTTTGCAGTGCGTGGGCTCTGGTCAGAATGGGGGCGCTCAGGGGGGTGGCGTTACTCATGGGTAGATCCTACTTGTGACGGAAATCGCATGCTCTGTTAGTTAGCACGACTTGTTGATTAGCAGTTCATGAGGCTAATTTTCGTTCTGTGAAAACACCAGAAGAGCTCGTGGCCCGCTTTCGTGAGCAGGGGTACAAAGTCACCCCACAACGCCAACTCATTTTCCGGTTGCTTGACGGCAATACCGCTCACCCCACGGCAGAAACGTTGTATGAGGTTGCAGCACAGCAGATGCCAGGAATCTCGTTGCGTACGGTGTACCAAACCTTGTCGGAATTGAGCGCCATGGGTGAAGTTCAGCACATCGATCTTGGCTCTGGCGCTGTGCGGTTCGACCCCAA
This sequence comes from Bifidobacterium breve, assembly GCA_945886445.1. GTDB lineage: Bacteria > Actinomycetota > Acidimicrobiia > Acidimicrobiales > Ilumatobacteraceae > F1-20-MAGs119. The sequence continues at coordinate 18,111 of CAMCZG010000001.1, forward strand.
TGTGGACGATCACCACCATGTGGTGTGCAGTACGTGCGGAGTGGTGCACGACGTCTATGTGAATCAAACGCCCCTGCATTTTGAAGGCGATGTTGAAGGTTTTGCGGTGCACAGCACACGCATTGTGTTCTCAGGTGAATGTGCTCAATGCGCGCATTTATCTGCGTAAGAGAAATACCCATAACAACTACAAAAAAGGAGACGTCATGGCCGGATTGAACGGAACCAAGACACACGAAAACCTGAAAGAAGCATTTGCTGGTGAAAGCCAAGCAAACCGTCGTTACCTCTGGTTCGCACAGAAGGCAGACGTTGAAGGCTTCCCCGACGCAGCTGCACTTTTCCGTTCAGTTGCTGAAGGCGAAACCGGCCATGCACATGGTCACCTCGACTTTCTCTCGCAAGTAGGCGACCCAGCATCTGGTTTGCCCATTGGTGAAACCGAAGAGAACTTCAAAGCATCTATTGCTGGCGAAACATATGAGTACACACAGATGTACCCAGGTTTCGGACGCACAGCTCGCGAAGAAGGATTCAACGACATCGCCGACTGGTTTGAAACTCTTGCAAAAGCCGAAAAGAGCCACGCTGGTCGTTTCCAGCAGGGTCTTGACGCTCTCTAAAGAGTGTGTCATCTCGTTGTGGGGTACAGGCTCTTGTCTGTGCCCCACAACAACACTTCTATAAAAATAATGCATACAGAGGAATGACATGACCATCACATACGACCCGAAGCATCCGAATTACCTCAACGAGGCCGATCTGCGTGATGAGCTCACCCGGGTGTACGACCTGTGTCATGGGTGTCGTTTGTGTTTTAAATATTGCACGTCATTTCCTACACTTTTTTCCTACGTCGATGCCCACGACGACCAAGATGCGGGTCGCTTGACCCCGGCACAACAAGACCAAGTGGTCGACGAGTGCTTCCAATGCAAGCTCTGTTACATCAACTGCCCCTACATTCCAGGTCTGCATGATTGGGAACTCGATTTTCCGCGGCTCATGTTGCGCGCCGATGCGACGCGCCAAGCAAATGGTCAAGTGCCGCTGCGTCAGCGCATGACCACCACGGTGATGGGCCACACCGATGCGCTCGGCAAAGTAGCGACAACGTTCTCGCCAATCGCCAAGGCAATTATGGGAGCCGAACCAGGTTCGCTTGTACGCAAAGTGGTAGAAAAAACTTCCGGCGTCTCAAGCCAACGCCTCTTGCCACCATTTGCTAAGACTCGTTTTTCCACATGGTTCAAAAAGCATGTGTCTCCGGTGATGACGAAAAAACAGGGAAAAGTTGCGCTTTTCCCAACCTGTCTTGTGGAATACCAAGAGCCAGGTATTGGTAAAGACCTCATCAATGTTTATGAAAAGAACAATATTGAATGTTCACTTGCAGAAGGTGCTTCGTGCTGTGGTGCCCCGTACCTTCACAGCGGCGATGCTGAGCAATTCAAAATAGTTGGAGCGAAAAATGTTAAGGCTCTGGCCGCTGCAGTGCGTGCCGGCAACGACATTGTTGTGCCGCAGCCAACGTGTGGATATATATTGAAAAAAGACTATGTCGACTACATCGGTGGGCCAGATGCCGAGCTAGTTGCCGCAAATACTTACGATGCGGCCGAGTACCTGATGCGTTTGCATAAAGGTGAAGGAACTGAGCTCAATACCGATTTTGTTGGCGAAGTGCCAGAAAAAATCACTTATCATGCGCCATGCCACTTGCGTGCTCAAAACATTGGCATGAAGAGCCGCGACTTGTTGAAACTCACTGGAGCAAAAATTAAGCTCATTCAAACCTGTTCAGGTATCGATGGTATGTGGGGCCTTCGCGCCGAAAACGCCGATATGTCAGTGCCAATTGCCCGCAAACTTGCCGCTGAAATTGAAGCTGCCGAGGGCGATGAAATTGCTGGTGACTGCCATCTGGCAAACACTGCCATTACTGAGCAAACAGGCAAATCGCCGAGCCACCCCCTGCAATTGTTGGCTCGCGCTTACGGAATCCCCGAAGAAAAATAACAACCCAATTAGAGAGGATGAAAATGACCCCCGTATTGTCAACATCTCACAATGGTTCACGCAAGCTAGTGCTCGAAGACATTCTCGACCTACGTGCATATGAAAAAGTACGTGTTGCAGAAAAAGCACGCGTCTTAGAACTGAAGCGCAAACGTCGCGTTGAACTCGGAACCATCTTGACAGTGCTCTTTGAAAACAGAGACACCATGTGGATTCAGATTCAAGAAATGCTGCGTGCCGAGAAAGTTCTCACCGATGAAGGTGTCTATGAAGAGCTCAATGCGTACAACCCACTCATCCCAGAGCCGGGGCAGTTGAGTTGCACGGTCTTCATTGAAATCACCACCGAAGCCGCCATGCACGAGTGGTTACCAAAACTGGTGGGCATCGAGCGTTCTATTGTCTTGGTGCTCAGCGATGGCACTGAAGTTCACCCCGTGACCGATGCCCAACACGATGCTGCCCTTACCCGTGAAGACATCACAGCCGCCGTTCATTACATCCATTTCAATTTCACGCCCGAACAAGTGGCGACATTTGCCGGTGGCCCGGTGCAATTGCGGTGTATCCACTCCAACTATTTAGAGGTAATAGAACTCGCTGATTCCACCGTTGGAGAGCTTCTTTCAGACCTGCAGGCCAATAGTTAATTCTTTTTCTTTGAGTTTGCGTTACTTGTAGAGCACAACGTAAGGTGGGCGAGGTGAGACGTTCGTCACGCATCGGGGGATGCTTGGCGGGGGTGGAACTGAACACATTCCGGCGTTTTTCCGGGGTGAACTGCAACACGGTGGGGGAAACAACGTGACAGTCATCGATCTTTCATGGCGACAAAAAGGGGCCTGTCAGGGTCTCGATCCTGCGGTTTTTTTCCCTGATGAAGGCGACGAGGCGCAGGTAGAAATCGCCATCGCAGTCTGCGATACCTGCCATGTGCGGGTGTCATGCCTTGAACATGCATTAGCCAGCCGCGAAAAAGAAGGTGTGTGGGGCGGCACTACTGAACGCGAACGTCGACGCATTGTGCGTCAACGCCGTCGGTCTGCGTAAGAATGAGCGAGTGACTTCTTCGCATTCTCTCGATATTGCTCAGTACGGGGGTTGGCCAGGCATTTTGGGCACGCTCATCTCGGGAAACAATCTCGATGCACATATAGCCGAAGCAGCTATTACCGACATTTTAAATGGGCAAGCAACTGCGTCTCAAATGACCGCATTCATAGTGGCTTTGCGCGCCAAAGGTGAAACTGCAACCGAATTATCGGGCATGTTGCGCGCCGTGCGTTCCGCTGGCCAACGCGTAGATCTGGCACCAGAACTTGCACAACGCGCCATCGACATTGTGGGCACGGGCGGCGACCAAAGTAATTCTTTTAACGTTTCTACTGTCACTGCGATCGTTGTGGCCGGCGCCGGAGTGCCAGTGTGCAAGCACGGGAACCGCGCCGCTTCATCGAAGTGTGGTGCAGCCGATGTGTTGGAAGAACTTGGTGTTGCCATTGAACTCGACCCCGTCGGTGTTGCTCAATGTATTGATCAAGCAGGAATGGGCTTTTGTCTTGCTGCTCGTTTTCACCCAGCGTTTCGCTACACGGGGCCATCGCGGCGCGAAATAGGAATTTCCACTGCGTTCAACTTGTTGGGGCCCATGGCAAACCCTGCTCCTATCTCTTCCATGCTCGTTGGTGTTGCAGCGCCGTGGATGATGCGCCCGATGATTGAAGCTTTAAGTTCACGCGGAGTCACTTCTGCATGGGTGGTACATGGAAGTAACGGCACCTCGCAAGGTGGTGTCGATGAACTCACGCTTGCTGGCCCAGCGTTTGTGATGCAATTGTGCGACGGTGAAGTAAGCGGAATGAAAGTTGACTGCTCCGACATTGGTCTGGCAGCGCAACCACTGTCGGCAATTGTTGGCGGAGACGCAACTGAAAATGCCCGCATTGCTCGTGCAGTGCTAGCTGGCGAAGCAGGTGCAGCACGCGACACAGTGGTGTTCAACGCGGCTGCAGCACTGCATATTGCTGGGGTCGCAGCGTCGCTTGGCGCAGGTCGCATGTTGGCAGAAGAATCTATTGATTCAGGTAAGGCATCTGACGTATTGCGGAAGTTAATAACAGCAAGCACTGCAGCAGCAGAGCGCTTGGAGTAAATATTTCCTCTCTTGCAGTGCGCGTTCCCGCAAGTTCGGCCAATTTAGGCCCAGGGTTCGATGGAATAGCCATGGCGTTGTCTTTGTACGCAACCGTGCGCGAAGCAGAAAGTACCGAATCTGTTGCCGATGAATTTCACCCAGCCACCATTGCCTTTCGTGCACTCGGCGGCGTAGGCAATATTTCTGTACGCACCGATATTCCTATGGGTCGTGGTCTTGGCTACAGCGGAGCAGTACGAGTAGGCGGAGCGCTGCTTGCAGCAGTGCAGCAAGATGAAAATGCATTGCATTCCCATGAGTGGTACAAGAAAGTTCTGGTGGCAACTGCAGACCTTGAAGGCCACGGCGACAATGTTGCTGCATCGTTGCTGGGCGGAATAGTGGGAACGAACGGAACATTCGCAGCAAAAATTACAAATAACTGTGCAGTGGAAGTGGTGGTGTGGGTTCCGTCTTCGTCTACCTCAACTCATGCATCGCGTACAAAGTTGCCCACCCAAGTACCTCTCGCAGATGCATCTTTCAATATTGCTCACACCGCACTTCTTGTTGGAGCATTGAATTCTGGAGATCTTGAAGCGCTTGCTGCAGCAACTGCCGACCGTTTGCATCAAGATCTTCGTTTTGCAGCGGTTCCACATAGCCGAGCTGCGCTCGATGCAGGGTTAAGCGCCGGAGCCATTTGTGGATGGCTATCGGGTTCGGGTCCGAGTGTTGCCATGTTTTGTCGTGCAGGCGAGGCAGCACGTATTGCTCAGAGCCTTCCCGCTGAAGGCACGGCAAAAGTGTTAGAGATCAACACCACTGGTGCGCGCCTGTTATAGCTCTGTCACACCCCTTTGCTCACATGTGGGTATGGAACAACGCACCTCACTTCCCGTTACGTCTTCGTCGCTCACCATTTCATGCGATACCTGTGTGATGCGTGAGAGCGATGCTTGCGGCGACTGTGTGGTCTCGTATCTCTTAAATCACGAGCCAGGCGATGCCGTGGTATTCAGCCTTGAAGAAGAGCGTGCCGTCAGGTTGCTCGCTTCTGCGGGTTTGGTGCCTACGCTTCGTCATCGTGAAGTCGGTTGAGTCTCAAAGTAGCTATACGCACCACCTCTCTGAGGTAGGTCTGTCGGCTGGGTTGCACCGCATTGGCTTCACCACTGCCGAGCCATTGTTGCGGGCACGTGAAGCGTTAGTTGAGCGAGAAGCACGTGGGCTACGCGACACCATGCAATTCACGTATCGCAACCCCATTCGTTCAACAACACCAGAGATGGCGCTGCCACATGCGCGCAGCATTGTGGTGGGGGCGCGCAGTTATTTCGCCGATGTTCAATTGCCGGCACTTTCACAAATGACCGACGCAGTTTTTGGCGAGGTGGCTCGCTATGCCTGGTCCGATCATTATGCGTCATTGCGCGATTCACTGACGGTGGTTGCACAACAGTTGCATAGCGATGGTCATGAAGCCCTGGTCTTTGCCGATAGCAATGCAATTGTCGATCGTGAAGTTGCGTACCTTGCAGGGCTCGGATGGTTTGGTAAAAATGCAAACCTGCTCATTAGTGGTGCTGGCAGTTGGTTTGTCTTGGGTTGCGTTATTACTACTGCCGAGTTGTCACCGTCGTCTGTGGCGTCTGATGGGTGCGGAACCTGCCGGCGCTGCCTCGATGCGTGTCCAACCGGAGCCATTGTGGAGCCCGGAGTCATTGACGCAGGAAAGTGTTTGGCGTGGATACTGCAAAAGCCTGGCATTATTGCGCATCAGTATCGCGAAGCTATTGGTGCACGTATGTATGGCTGCGACTCATGCCAAGACGCGTGCCCGCCAAGCATGCGCCTGGCACAACATGAAAATGTTGCCAACGATGCCCAAATAGTGGTCGATGTATTAGAGCTCTTGTCGCTGTCCGATGCCGACATTTTGGAGCGTTACGGACGGTGGTACATCGCGGGTCGTAATCCGCGATGGGTGCGCCGCAATGCTTTAATAGTCATTGGCAATACCGCTTCTTTGCACAATGAGAAAGCGAAAGCAATAGTTGCCACTCACGTGCAGAGCCCCGACCCGGTCTTGCGGGCACATGCAATATGGGCGGCCTCGCGTCTCGGCATGGGTTCCAGCATTCCGCTTCACGATGAAGATCCCGATGTGGCAGCGGAATTGCACCGTCTGCCAGGTGTGCGTGAGCAACACTAGAGAAGCATGACTTCCCGCCACCTTTTAGTAACGAACGACTTCCCACCCAAAATTGGTGGTATTCAGTCGTTGCTTTGGGAGTGGTGGCGCCGTTTGCCAAGCGATTCTTTTGCTGTGCTCACGTCGCCCTACGAGGGTGCAAAAGAGTGGGATGCAACGCAACCATTTCACATTGAACGCACGCGCGAGCCAGTGTTATTGCCGCACCCATTCATGGTGAAGCGCATTAATGAGATGGCAAAACGAATGAACGCCGACTTTGTGGTGCTCGACCCTGCCGTACCACTCGGCATTGTTGGCCCGTCGTTGGAGTTGCCTTATGTGGTTGTTGTTCACGGGGCCGAGGTCACGGTGCCGGGGCGCATACCCGGCACACATCAAATATTGGGTCGCGTATTGCGCAACTCCATTCATGTTGTTGCTGCGGGTCAGTACCCGGCAAATGAAGCGGCGCGTGCTGCAGGTCGTGACCTGCCCACAACGGTGGTGCAACCTGGTGTTGACACCGAACGTTTTCACGTATTGAGCGCCGGCGAACGCGTATCGGCACGTGAACATTTTGGTGTGTCGCCTACTGCAGAACTCATTGTTGGTGTGAGTCGCCTTGTTCCGCGCAAAGGTTTCGATATTGCTATTTCGGCAGTTGCGCGGCTCGCGCGCGATCGTCCGCAATTAGAAATGCTCATTGCGGGTGCGGGTCGCGATGCAAAACGCCTGAATGAACTTGCCAAAAGGTTGGGAGCGCCTGTGCGCTTTTTAGGCCGCACGCCATTTGAAGACCTGCCGCTTCTGTATGGTTGTGCCGATATTTCCACCATGCTGTGTCGTAATAGGTGGGGCGGGCTTGAACAAGAAGGCTTTGGCATCGTGTTTCTGGAAGCAGCTGCTTGCGGAGTGCCGCAGGTAGCGGGCAGTAGTGGCGGAGCTGCTGAAGCCGTTGACGATGGCGTAACGGGCATTGTGGTGAAAGACCCCACCAGCATCGACGAAGTGGCGAAAGCTTTTTCATTGCTGCTGAACAGCGCCGACCTGCGGCAAAGAATGGGAAATGCAGGGCGAGTGCGAGCAGTAGAAAGTTTTTCCTACGATGTGCTCACTGCCCGTTTATGGAATACTCTGTCGCAATTGTGAAGAAAGACAAGTAATGAGCAAAATAGTTTTGTTTAATCGAGTAGCAACAGTGGGCTTTGCTGTTGTTGCAGTTCTCAGTGCCATTTTCTTTACTTCAGCATGGCGAGTGGCAATTGTCGCAGTGTGCCTTGTTCTTTTTGCCGCGGGCGTGGCTACTTTCCTCTTGGGGTACTTCGCTGCCGTGCAACGCAGCAGAGAAGAAGAGATTTCAGTTACTCAACTTTTCTTCTTGGCTGGTGAAGTTGCACCAAAAAATGTTCGCTTAGCAATGTGGTATTGCTTTGCGGCACAATGCGCCGTTGGTCTTGGTGTTGCCTTGGCGCGACCCTCCACCGATGGAAAAACGGGAAGCGTTATGGCATTTGCGGTGATGGTTCCCATGCTCGGAATTGGGTTGAATGGCCTGTGGGCGGGCAAGTTCGGTACATTTGCACCGCGACAATTGAAGTCTGCATCGGAATAAACGTGCAATTGCATGCGCCATCGGTAACAATGGGGTATGGCCGAAACCGCCAAACAAACCACCGTCATAGCCGCTTCACCTGAGCACTGCTTTGCCATTGCTACTCAGTTTGAGCGCTACCCCGAATGGGCTAAAGACCTGAAAGACGCCGTGGTCCTTGAACGTGATGCGCAAGGTCGTGCTTCACGAGTCGAGTTTCGCGCCTCTGCACTTGGTCGTAGCACTCACTACACACTTGGCTATAGCTACGGCGATGCACCGCTCACCATTCAGTGGAAACTCGTCGATGGCGACATTATGCGCACGCTCGATGGCGACTACATGTTTGAGCCTGTGAACAACGGAACGCTTGTTACCTACGACCTGTCTATCGATTTGGTCATTCCGCTCCCTGGCTTTGTGAAGCGCCGTGCAGAAAACCGCATTTTGCATACGTTGAATGAACTGAAAGCCCGCTGCGAGTCGTAAGACCGCGCATCAGCATTTCTCATCGTTCAATATGGTTGCAATTGGTATAGATGTAGGTGGCACCAAGTGCCTGGCAGTTGCACTTGCTAACGATGGGTCCATTCTCGATTCACTCACGCTTCCCACTGCCACAGGCGTAGGCATAGTTGAAGAAGTTGCCGATTTATGCACGGCTCTTGCGTCGCGCGTGGGCAAAGCAGCAACGTCACTCGGGGTGGGCATGCCCGGAACAGTGTCGCATGACGGCGTTGTGTATCTTGCACCACACCTTCCCGAAGTGCGCCAGTTACCTATGCATGCGCTGCTTTCAAGCCAACTAGGTATTCCTGTTGTTGTAGACAACGATGCAACATGTGCCGGTGTTGCTGAGTGGAGAAATGGTGCAGCACGAAATTGCGATAACGCTCTAGTCATTACTATTGGCACAGGAATTGGTGTAGCACTGATAGCCAATGGAAAAGTGTTGCGTGGTCATCACGGGTTTGCCGGTGAAAGCGGACACCACATTGTGATGCATGGCGGGGAAGAGTGCCCATGTGGTCGACGCGGATGTTGGGAGCAATATGCATCGGGCTCGGCGCTACGGCGCATGGCCAATGGTGTGAGCGGTGAAGAAGTTTTGTTGCGCGTGGTGCAAGAAGACAAAGAGGCGAAACGTGTTCTCGAAGAGTTTGCAAGCTGGGTAGCTCTTGGTCTTTTCAACTTGGTCAATACGCTTGACCCACAAGTCATAGTGTTGGGTGGGGGCCTCGGGTCGTCTGGGGTGTTGCGACATTTTGTAGCCGATGCATTGCACAAACAAATGCCGCCGTCAGACTTGCGCCCGGCGCCACTATTGCTCACTGCACAATTAGGCCCCGAAGCCGGTGCAATTGGGGCGGCAGTGCTGGGCAAAGAAGTTATTGAGTAGTGCGTACTCGCTGCACAGCGTTCAGCCACTGGGCGTGAGCTGTGTTGGCAACGCTTTGGTTGTCGTTCTTGGGTGAATAGGTCATATCGCTCATCCAATGAGTGGCAATTTCCTCCATGGTCGACCATGCCCCAATGCCAAGACCAGCGAGGTATGCAGCACCGCAGGCAGTTGTTTCACGGTCAACGGGCAATACAACAGGAACCTGCAATTGGTCGGCCTGGAACTGCATGAGAAATGCATTGTCGGTGGCTCCACCATCGGCACGTAGCTCGGTCAAGGTAATGCCTGTTGCCTTCGCCATTGCTTCAATCACGTCGCGCGTTTGAAATGCCACCGACTCTAAAGTTGCTCGTGCAAGATGGCCACGATTGGTACCGCGCGAAATACCAAAGATGCCACCGCGTGCGTATGGATCCCACCACGGGCTGCCGAGCCCGGTGAGTGCAGGCACCATTACCACTCCTGCGGAATCGGGAACCGATAAAGCCAGTTCTTCTACTTCTTTTGCATTATCAATGATGTGCAATCCGTCGCGCAGCCATTGCACCGCGGCTCCGGTCACAAAAATGGATCCTTCAACTGCATAGGTGGTGGTGTCGTTAATGCGCCACGCAACAGTATTGAGCAAACCGTCGACCACCGAAGGGCACGTGGTGCCCACGTTCATCAGCACGAAACTGCCAGTTCCGTAAGTATTTTTTGCAGTACCGGCAGTAAAGCAGGCTTGGCCAAAAAGTGCAGCCTGCTGGTCTCCGGCAATACCAGAAATAGGAATGCCTCGAGGAATGCCTTCAACATTTGTTGTTGCAAAGATGCCACTTGAGTTGCGCACTTCGGGAAGCGCATTCATGGGAATGGAAAGAAGTGAACACAACTCTTCGCTCCATGCATGTTTTTGAATGTCGTACAGCATGGTTCGACTTGCATTCGATTCATCGGTAGCAAATGTGGTGCCACCCGAAAGCCTCCACAAGATCCACGAGTCAATGGTTCCGAGTGCAAGTTGTGCAGTGGGCTTTACTACGCCGTTGCGTAGCAGCCATTCTGCTTTCGTGGCAGTGAAGTAGGGGTCGAGAACGAGGCCCGTGATACGCCGAACTGCTGGTAATTCGCTGGCCAACTGGTGACAACGGTCTGCGGTGCGGCGATCTTGCCAAACAATTGCGGGTGCAAGTACTTCATCACTTGCGCGGTCCCATGCCACAAGAGTTTCGCGTTGGTTGGTAATGCCCAGTGCAATAGGTGGTTCGCTCAGTTGGCTGAATACTTCGCGCAATGTAAAGAGAACTGCGCTCCAAATTTCTTCGGCATCATGTTCTACCCATCCAGGCTGAGGAAAGTACTGCGTGAATTCCTTGTACGAAGAAAGCGAGGGTGCACCATCGAGAGAGATTGCGCGCGCTCTGACTCCGGTTGTTCCGGCGTCGATTGCAACGATGAAGGCCATGCCTAGAAACTAGTGCTGTTTGACCTTTTCGCCGTCAAAGCGGTAGCCAAGGCCGCGAACGGTGACAACATATCGGGGTTCGTCTGGGCGTACTTCAATTTTCGTGCGCAGACGGCGCACATGAACGTCGACAAGTCGACCATCGCCGAAGTATCCGTATCCCCATACCCGGTCGAGAAGTGTTTCACGAGCAAACACCTTGTTGGGGCTGGTTGCTAGCTCGCAAAGTAAGCGAAACTCAGTACGAGTAAGAGAGATTTCTTTGCCTTCTTTGTAGACGCGACCTTCATCGGGACGAATTTCGAGATGTCCGAAGTGCAATGCGTTCTCGAGGTGAAATGCCCCATTTGCTCGGCGCAGAAGCGCGTCCATGCGTGCAACAAGGTGTTGGCAGTTCACTGGATGATCGTGGTAATCGTCAGCGCCAGCTTCAAGGCCTTGCAAAATGGTGTCGGAGTTCTCGGTGACAATATAAATAAATGCAGAGGTTATATTTCTTATTTGTTTGACCAAGTCGCTTGTATCGCCGTTGAGTGCAGCAAAATTCATGATGACAACAGTGGGTTGCTTACTGCGTACTGCTGCAAGCGATTCATCTACTGTACGTACTACCTGCAGTTCGTAGTTCCCTTTTTTTTCGGCAAATGAATGAATGAGTTCGGCCTCAATGTGTGGGGAGCCTTCAACAAGGAGCACTGCTATTGGAGATTCAGCGGCGCGTCCTTTGCTCATAGACCTTTAGTCTAGGGCACTTGTAGAGGGCAATTAACTGTTGGAGTTTCGGATGAGATCTTGTATTTGAGTAAATACACCTGGGGGAGATGCCAAAATAGCCGACGGCTGAATGTCGCCACCGTCGATACTGCCAATGATGCAACCAGATTCTTTGGCAATGAGTGTTCCTGCGGCAAGATCCCATGGAAAAAGATGTTCCTCGTAGTACGCGTCGTAACGCCCTACTGCAACAAAACATAGGTCGAGCGATGCTGAACCGAGGCGACGAATGTCGCGAATTTTCGCAATGATTTTTGGAATACGCGCTGCCTGAATGAGGCGATTATCTGGTGAATAATTAAACCCAGTAGCAATGAGGCAGTGGGCAATATCATTTATCTCATTGCAGTGAATACGTGTGTCGTTCAAAAAGGCGCCACCACCTCGTGTGGCGGTGTAGGTCTCGCTGAGCGGAGGGCAAAAGACCACTGCAGCAAGCTCGCCGTCGGCGTCGTGTGCCCCCAGCGAAACAGTCCACGTGGGGAGGTCGTACAGAAAATTGGTTGTCCCATCGATGGGGTCAACGAACCAGGTGATGCCGCTGGTGCCGGTGTGTCCGCCACCTTCTTCGGCAACGATGCTGTCGTCGGGGCGAGCAGCACGAAGTGCGGTAATGATTGATGCTTCGGTGAGTTTGTCGTACTCAGTCACCATGTCGGTAGAGGTCGACTTTGTGCTTACTTCACGAAGCCCGCGCTTGCGCCCGGCAAGTGCAACTGCGCCAACTTCATGGGCAATAGTGGTAGCCAAGTTCACGAGGTCTACAGCAAGTGACGTGGTCATTGGTTGTCCTGCAGTTCTTTCCATTCTCCTAAAGCGCGCAGTACCAGCACAGCAACTACGCCCATGCCAGCAGCAGTAATTGTTGCACCCGAGAACACGCCAATGCCTTTGGGAACATCGCATGCTCCGGAACATTGCAGGTCGACAAGCGCAAAGCCAATGAGGCCGCCTGCAATGCCACCAAAGACGATGGAGCAAAACGCCGCTACACGTGCACCTCGGGGAGGAAGTGCAGAAAGTGGGCGATCAAGTGGTGGGGGGTCGTTGTGGGTGGGGGTGGGAAGCGAAGACACAGAGACATCGTAGGCTGTGAAGTGAAATGAACCCTGAACGCGTCATTCTGCATGTTGATATGGACATGTTCTATGTGGCTGTTGAGCTGCGTGAACGGCCCGAACTGCGTGGAAAACCTGTTGTAGTGGGCAGTGCTGGTCCGCGCGGCGTTGTGGCTGCGGCGTCGTACGAGGCACGCAGGTTTGGGGTCTTTAGTGCAATGGGCTCAATACATGCACAACGGCTGTGCCCCGACGCCATTTTTTTGCCAGGTAATCATGCCTTGTATCAAGAGGTGAGTACGGAAGTGCACAACATTTTTCATTCGGTCACCCCGCATGTCGAGGGGCTGGCTCTCGACGAAGCATTTCTCGATGTCACCGGGTCACTCAAAATATTTGGCAGTGCAGTAGAGATCGCAGAACTACTGCGTCACCGTATTCGTACCGAAATTGATATTCCTTGTTCGGTGGGAATCGCAACCAATAAGTTCATTGCGAAAATTGCCTCGAAGGCTGCAAAGCCAATAGCCACTGCTGAAGGAGTGCGCGAAGGCAAGGGAGTTGTTCAAGTGGAAAGCGGAAGTGAACTTTCATTTTTGCATCCATTACCCATTAAATCGTTGTGGGGTGTAGGGCCAGTGACGCAAGAAAAACTCGACCGCATTGGCATTAAAACCATTGGCGACCTTGCTGCGCTTCCACTGCATGTTCTTACTGTCGCCGTGGGCGAAGCACATGGCCAACATTTATTTGACCTATCGCATGGCAAAGACGAACGGTCGGTGGAATCGGAACGCGATGTAAAATCCATTGGGCACGAAGAAACATTTAACGAAGATCTTTTTACACACGATGAAGTGCACAAGCATTTAGTGCGGCTGTGCGATGCAGTGGCTTCACGTTTACGTGCGCATCAGACCTTGGCACGAACATTAACGCTGAAGGTGAAGTTCTCCGATTTTCATTCCATCACGCGCAGCATTACGGCCGATGGTGGGAAGTCGAGTGGCCCGAGTTTGGTCGAGGCCCTCACGCCGCTGTTGAACAACATCAACCTTGCTCCTGGGGTGAGATTGTTGGGGGTCAGCACGAGCAATTTCACCGATGAACGTGCTCAGCCTTCTCTTTTCGATGAAGACCACGTTCAAGACCACTCATGGGACCAAGCAAGTGAAGCCATCGACAATATTCGTGAAAAATTTGGCAAAGGTGCTATTCGACCCGGTTCAGCGCTTTAACCAAGAGAGTTATGAGTTGCGTATTGAGATAGACGCCATAACGTGAGAGACTATGGACGTGCCATTATCAGAAGACGAGCAGCGCATCTTGCGCCAAATTGAAGAGCAGCTGCAGTCCGACGAGCGCTTTGCTCAAAACACATCGCCAGCTGGCATGTATCGCCAGTCGGCAAAAACAGTGCGCTGGGCCAGTCTTGGTGCGTTAGCCGGGCTCGTTTTCACAGTTGTGACCCTGTCAATTCACTTTCTGCTTGCTTTTGGCGGCTTTCTCGTCATGCTTGCATGCGCCCTGGTCATCGAGCGCCAACTGCGTGCCATTGGCAAAGTAGGGGTGCAAGATCTTGCAGCTTCCCTAAAAAACAGCCGTATCGGTGCCACACGAATGCGCGACCGTTTCCCTCGCGACTAGATTGCGGGTATGCATCCCGTTTATCCACCAGAAGCCGCTGTCTATCGCACCAAGGTTCAAGCATTTCTTGCTGAGAAGCTTCCCAAGAATTGGGGCGGCACTGGGCAACTTGAAGCCGAAGAACTCGATCAGTTTGTAGCCGAGTGGCGAACCACATTGGCAGCAGCTGGTTACCTGGCACCCAACTGGCCTGTGGAATACGGCGGTGCAGGTCTTACTGCGTTAGAGCAAGTCATTTTGGCTGAAGAGTTTGCGCGTGCAGGCGTGCCTGGTGGCGCACCAAATGATGTGTTCAGCATCCAAATGTTGGGTAACACATTGTTGCGCTGGGGAACCGAAGAACAAAAGAAACATTACCTGCCTCGCATTTTGGCGGGCGACGACGTGTGGTGCCAGGGCTATAGCGAACCAAATGCCGGCTCAGACCTCAGCAATGTGGGCTTGAAGGCTGAACTCGACGGCGATCAGTGGATTCTCAATGGTCAAAAAATCTGGACCTCGGCAGGTCACCTTGCAGACCATATTTTCACCTTGGCTCGCACCGACCCTGACGCACCTCGACACAAAGGAATCTCTTTCATCTTGGTCGATATGCGTCAACCAGGAATTGAAGTGCGTCCCATCAAAATGATTACCGGCGATAGCGAATTCAACGAAGTGTTTTACACCGATGCTGTTGCGCCAAAAGGTGAAGTCATTGGCGGAGTCAACAACGGCTGGGCAGTTGCTATGACCCTGCTCGGTTTTGAGCGCGGTGAAGCTGCAGCGGTGAGCCCCATTCGTTATCAAGCAGAACTCGACCGTTTGTTGTTGATGGCAAAAGAACGTGGCGTCAATACCGACCCGCTGATTCGTCAACGCTTGGCTTGGTGCCATTCGAAAGTTCAGATGATGCGTTTCCTCGGTATGCGTACCCTCACGCAGTTCTTGCAAGGTCATCAGCCTGGGCCCGACGCGGCAATTGGCAAATTGTTTTGGAGCGAATATCACAAGGTCGTTACTGAACTCGCCATGGACATGATGGGTGCCGATGCAATGGTTCCTACAGGTCGGCCTCCGTCAAGCGCATTTGGTGCCGACGATGCCGGCGCGCCGAACTCCACCAATAGCTGGGCGATGACCTTCTTGAATGCTCGTGCAGGAACCATTTATGCCGGCTCATCACAGGTACAGCGAAACATTGTTGGTGAAATGGTTTTGGGGTTGCCCAAGGAGCCCCGACCTTCATGATGCAAGTGGTTGGTGCAGTTCTGGTTCGTCCCGCACTGTGGGGAACGGCGTTGCAGCAGTGGCTGCGACTCATGCCGCGTCGCTGGTGGGCATCTGCACCCTTTTTGCCATTACCGAATCGCGAATACATGAAGATGCGCAACACCATTCAGTACGGAAATGAACAACATCCCATGGTGGCCAAAGACGTTGTGAGTTACTTGCAGTGGTGTCGGGAATGGAAGCACCTCTCATGAGACAAAGAACGCAGCGGTTGTAGAAATGAAAAGTGCGCTCGTTCTTAATGCAACTTTCGAGCCACTCAGTATTGTTTCCGTGCGCCGTGCCACATGTTTGGTGCTCTCAGAAAAAGCAGAGCTCATTGAAAATGATGGAACAGAAATGCGTTCTGAACGATTCACGCTTGCTTCACCTCTCGTTGTGCGACTCAAGTACATGGTGAAGGTTCCTTATAGTCGCCACACCGCAATGTCGAGGCGTGCCATCATGGCCCGCGACGGACACGCATGTCAGTATTGCGGAGCACCCGCCGACAGCATCGATCACGTACTGCCAAAATCGCGCGGCGGCATGCATGTGTGGGAAAACGTCGCCGCTGCGTGTCGTACCTGTAACTTGCGCAAGCGTGACCGTACTCCTGAAGAAGCAGGAATGCCGTTGGTAACAAAGCCGTATGTGCCACGTGAGTCATCGTGGATCACATTGTCGGTGATGACCGTGCCCGATCAGTGGAAGCCGTATCTTGCTCTTGCTTCATAAACGTGAGGGCACTGCCGAAGAACTACACCACACTGTTTTACCCCTAGAGCGAGGCGTGTGGTTGCTGACCCCTACGCGGCCAGCAATTGTTTTGGGCTCATCACAAAAAGACGAAGACATAGATCATGCTTTTTGTGCAGCAAACGGAATTGATGTTGTACGTAGGCGCAGTGGTGGAGGAGCGGTATACGTACACCCCACCGAATCATTATGGATCGACATTGTTGTGCCGCGCGGTGATGCGTTATGGAATGACGACATCGGAAAATCAATGTGGTGGATTGGCGATTGGTGGGTATCTCTTCTCGCTGGTGTGGGAGTGGCTTCTACTCAGGTACATCGCGATGCATTTGAACGCAACGAGTGGTCTGACCTGGTGTGTTTTGCGGGTCGGGGATCTGGTGAAGTGTTTGCCAATGGTCCCTTTGAGCATCGGAAAATAGTGGGCATTAGCCAACGACGAACACGCGACTACGCACGCTTTCAATGCATTGCCTATTTCCGGTGGGATGCTGCACTACACGCCTCAATGTTGCCGCGCCTGCAAAACGATGTGGCTCGTATTGCTGAACTTGCTGTCCCAGTGCCGATGGCACTTCAGCACCGTGTCATCACCCCCACTTTGCCCCACCACCTCTAACAGGCCATATTCTGGCTTTTCATGCCCTTTTTAGGGCATTTTTTGCGTTTTAGGGTCCTTTTTCGTGCGTCATTGGGGCTGATCCTCCCATTTCCTCAGATTTTGTGGGGAAGATAGTTGCATGGTGGGGAACTGTGGGGCATAATGGAGATCGCTGGGGGGAGGTGGTGCCCGCTTCCTAGTCGGGTGGAGACCGGGTACCAAGACGGAGATCACGTGTTTGTCGGAGTACACGAGCGCCAATTAGACCCCAAAGGTCGCTTGGCGTTGCCTGCTGCATTCCGGCCGCGTTTAGAGCCCCGTTGCTATCTCGCTTTTGGGCAAGACATGTGCGTTGACGTTTTGAGTGCTGAGGCATTTGAAGCAGAAGCTGCAGAAGTACTGGCCAAAGTGCGACGTGGCGAAATGGACCGCAACCAGATGCGTGCTTTGGCAAGCAACATGGTGGAGGTATCCATCGATGCACAAGGTCGCATCAACATCGAAGAACAATTGCGTGCATACGCAGGTCTTTCTTTGAATTCCAAAGTTGTGGTGAGCGGTGCGTTCGATCGAGTGGAAATTTGGGAGCCACTTCGCTTTGGCCGCATTAATACAAAAGGCACCGGGCAAATTGCAGGGGCCGACGCATGACGACCACAACACACATTTCCCAAGTAGAAGTACACGAATTTCGCTCACCGGCAGTCTCTCGGTCGGCAAGATGGCTAGCTCCAACTCCGCCCGCTACTGTCTCGCTTGTTCCGGGGAGAAATCCCGGCGGCACTCGTTGGCCGAGGGGCTGCCGGTGAGCGAAACAACTGTATTTTCTCATGATCCAGTGATGCTGAACGAGGTAATTGCTGTTTTTCAACAAGTGCCTCGTGGTGTTGTTATTGATGCCACCTTGGGTGGTGCAGGACACTCGTTGCGGTTGCTGTCGAGCAACAGCGACATTTCCATTCTTGGTTTAGATCGTGATGAACTCGCTGTGACAACGGCAAGTGAGCGCCTAGCGGCATTTGCGGAACGTGCAACTGTGCGCCGAGCTCGTTTTGAGCAAATAGACGACGTGCTGGAGTCGCTACACATTGATGAAATATCGGGGGCACTTTTTGACCTCGGCGTTTCTTCGCCACAACTCGACCGCTCTGAGCGCGGCTTTTCCTACCGTGTCGAGGCCCCCCTCGACATGCGTATGGACCAGAGCCAGTCGCTCACTGCGGCCGAGGTGGTGAACACTTATGAACGCGGCGAACTCATTCGCATCTTGCGTGAATACTCTGATGAACGCTTTGCTTCGCGCATAGCCGACGCCATTATTGCGGCGCGACCATTGCACAGCACTACACAGTTGGCTGCTGTTGTGACTACAGCAATACCTGCTGCAACGCGTCGCACTGGTGGGCATCCTGCGAAGCGCACTTTTCAGGCAATTCGTATTGAGGTCAACGCAGAACTTGATCAGTTGCCGCGTGCATTAGAGAGCGCAATTCGTCGTACCCGCACGGCTGGGCGTGTGGCAGTGATTTCGTATCACTCTGGTGAAGACAGAATTACAAAGAATATTTTGCGAGAAGCAGAAACTGGTGGTTGCACCTGCCGAGCCGATTTGCCATGTGGCTGTGGGGCAGTGCGACTAGTGAAGCGTGTTCGCTGTACTGAAACACCAACGAAAGAAGAGCAGCTGCGCAATCCACGGGCCCGTTCAGCGCGTCTACGAGTGGTGGAAAAACTTGCTCCGGTAGGGGTGAACTGAAATGGCTCGCAATATGGCCCTTCCCATCGATAAAGCACTACCTATTGAAGGCGTTGTTGCGCCGTCTCGCCCGCGCTTGGTGGAGACACAACGTGGAGGCAGGGCATTTTGGGTGCTTGTGGTTTCTGCAGCGCTTGTCTGCGGTGTCTTTTTTCTTGCAGCATTAGTGCATGTGGAATTAGCGCAACAGCAAATGAAGCTTGATTCTCTCACTCAAACGGTTGCTATGGCGCGTGACAACTACAACGTGTTGCGCCATGAACGCTCACTTCTCATTTCGCCCGACAACTTGTCGTCCCAAGCTGCTCGTCTGGGTATGAAGCCGTCTACACAGGCTCGCTTTGTTGCAGTAGACCCAGACATCGTCGCTGGAGTACTTGCATCAACGGGAGATCTCAGCGATGCGGTGGCTCATGACGCGGAATCACCGCTCAATGAGTTTGGCCAATTGAAATCAGAAATTGGTGGTGCACCTTGAGCACCCGAGTGAAGGCGAATGCACCACGTGCTGCTGCGCCTCGAGTGCAGCGTAGTCATCAAACCCGACCGAACACAGCACAACGCTCGCGTTTAGCAGAGCAGAGGCCGCGTCATTTGCAGCCAGTGCGTGCTCAGGTGAAAAAAACAACGAAACTCAACGTACGTCGTGCTCCTTTTATTACAGCGCCGATTTTAAAGAAGAGATTGCGCTGGGCTCTTGCAATCCTTCTGGTTCTCCTTGCGATATTGGTATATAAAGTCGCGCGGTTGCAGATAGCCGGAGGCGATAAGTTTCGCGCGGCTGGTGTGGATATACGTGTGCGAGCAACGACACTCCCTGCAGAACGTGGTGCAATATTCGATCGCACTGGTCAAGAAATTGCAATGTCTGTACCCATGAGGACGTTGTATGCCGACCCGAAGGCAGTAACTGACCCAGTAGGGGCGGCCAAGGCAGTTTCCAGTTTGATGCGTTTTGACGCTGTGAAAGAAGCAGAGTTGGCTGCAACTTTTGCTGCACGCGAATCAAACTTCTCTTTCATTGCGCGTCAGGTTGATCCAAAAATCGTCAAATCAATTACTGCATTAAAGATTCCCGGAATTGGTTCTTATGAAGAACCAGCACGAACCATCGTGGGCGCTTCGGCAAAGTCTGTAGTGGGCAAAACCGATACCGATGGAGTCGGTACTGCTGGCCTGGAACTGAAGTACAACGATATTTTGACGGGCGTCAATGGTCGATTCGTACGTGAGCAAGACAATGAAGGCCGCTCAATTCCTGGTTCGAACAGCATGGAAGTGCTACCTCAGCCTGGCCAAGATTTGGTGCTCACTCTTGACCGCTCAATTCAGTATCAAGTAGACCAACTTCTAGCCGAGCAGGTTGCACGTATTGGTGCCCGTGGTGGCACCGCAATGGTGATGAATTCAAAGACCGGCGATATTTATGCAATGGCAAACGTGCGACGCAATAAAGACGGATCATTTACCAATACGTCCGGCAACTTCGCTGCAGTAGATGCCCATGAAACGGGTTCTGTTGCAAAAGTATTCAGCGTGGCTGCAGCAATTGATGCAGGAGCAATTACTCCCGATTCAACGTTCCATGTGCCAGCGGCCCAGGTTTTTGACAAGTTCCTCATTCGCGACGCATATCCTCACCCACTTCAAGAAATGACGGTCAAAGAAATTCTGGTGAAGTCATCAAACCTCGGCACAGTTCTTGCTACCCAGCGCATTTCGAGCCCAACTCTTGAGTCGTATCTACATGCATTCGGGTTCGGGTCTAAATCTGACCTTGACCTGCCCGATGAGAGCGCGGGAATTTTGAAGCCAGTAAAGAAGTGGCAGGGAACTGAAAAAATAACTGTTGCATATGGTTATGGGTTCGCATCTACGTCGGTGCAGTTACTTTCAGCTGTGAACGTCATTGCCAATAATGGTGTGTATGTTGCTCCGCGCATGGTGAGTGCGGTCATCGATCAAAATGGCAAAACAAAGTATTTAGAGCAATCCTCCACACGCGAAGTGCTGAAATCATCTACCGCGCAGCAAATGAATCTCATGATGCGTGATGTCATTTGTTATGGAACTGGTACTAAGGCACAAATACCTGGCATGACCATTGCAGGAAAAACAGGTACTGGATACAAAATTCAGGCAGACGGTACTTATGGAACCGATGAAGGCGGACGTAAGTACTTTGCTTCTTTTGTTGGGTTTTTGCCTGCAGAAGACCCCCAAGTAACAGTTCTTGTGTCGATAGACGAACCAGATGCAGGATCACGCGACCGTTTCGGTGGTACTGCAGCCGCCCCTGTGTTTGCAGAAATTGGTGGGGTTGTTGCGCGTGAACTTCGCATTAAGCCAGCGGCAACTACTCAGCCATGTAGTCGGGTAGACCCTTACGCTCGCGCGAACGAAGCGGCTCACTAAGCGAATGCATGTTTCACTACAAGATGTAGCAGCAGAGCTGGCGTCTCGTGGTTTACTTGCCACCGATGTGGGCAATGTTGCCGATGTTCATATTGCCGATGTGAACCATGACTCTCGAAAAGTGCATGCTGACACCCTCTTTTGTTGCATATCGGGAGCAAAAGCTGATGGGCATCAGTTTGTAGATTCAGTGACGGCGAGTGGGGCTAGTGCATTATTGGTGACCCAAGACGCCAAATATCCATTGCCTTTTCTCAAAGTTCTTGATGACCGCAGGGCAATGGCGCATGCGGCACATGTTGTGCATGGACGTCCGTCGCAAGAGGTTCCTGTCTTTGGCGTGACGGGTACAAATGGAAAAACAACGACAGCTGCGATGCTCAGTTCAATATTGCGCTGTGCAGGTATGTCACCTCACGTTTTTGGCACGTTAAACAGTGAGAGAACCACGCCGGAAGCAACTGATTTACAACGCGAGATGCGACAGGCAATTAATGAGGGCGCGCAGTCGGTGGTGATGGAGGTAACTTCTCACGCACTGCAGTTACAGCGCGTGACGGGTGTGCAGTTTGCTGCCGGTATTTTTACGAATCTTGGACATGACCATCTCGATTTTCATGGAACAATGGAAAACTATTTTGAGGCAAAAGCAGAACTGTTCAACACTGCAACAACAGGTGTAGCAATTGTCAATGTTGACGACACATGGGGCATGAAGTTGGCAGATTCCCTTAAAGGTCGCTACATCGGCGGTGACCTTATTCGCGTGTCAATTAATGAGGTGCAGAATTTGCAGAGCACGTTGGCTCAGAGTTCATTCACATGGCGCGGTAAAAATATTGTTCTTTCACTCGGGGGTTTGTTCAACGTCAGTAATGCTCTTCTTGCCGCTACAACTGCTGAGGTCCACGGCGTGTCACTAGAGGCAATAGTGGATGGTCTAGAGGACGTGCAGGTTGTTCCAGGGCGTGTGCAAAAAGTATCCAACGACAGTGGAGTTCTTGCATTTGTTGATTTCGCACATACTCCCGATTCGCTGCAGGCAGTACTGAACTCTGCACGAACATCGGCGGGCAATGGTCGCGTCATTGTGGTGTTTGGTTGTGGCGGAGACCGCGACCGAGAGAAGCGGCCAGAGATGGGAAGAGTTGCAAGTGAAATTGCCGACATCGTTATTGTGACGAGTGACAATTCACGCTCTGAAGACCCTGCATCCATCATCGCCGATATTTGCTCGGGAATGGGCAAAACTAGAGTGGTGAAAATTGCCAACCGTCGTGAAGCTATTGCCCATGCGGTGAACCTTGCGCAAAGCGGAGACGTGCTCATCGTTGCAGGTAAAGGGCATGAGACATCGCAACTCGTAGGAACCACAAACCTGCCGTTCAGCGATGTTGAGGAACTTGAGTTGGCCTTTGTGCAGAAAAAGGCGGGCATCTCATGATTGCCGTCTTTATTGGTGGAGCCATCGCCATGATGGGCTCATTATTTGGTACTCGTTACCTCATCGGGTTTTTCCGTCGCATCGGTCGAGGTCAACCCATTTTGGGCAAAGAAGATCTTGGCCCAACACACCACATGGCCAAACAGGGCACTCCCACCATGGGTGGTGCGGCAATTGTTATTTCAGCGTTCCTTGGCTGGTTTGTTGCGCATCTGCGTCATGGCCTTGCGTTTTCGAATCAAGCCCTCATTATGTGGGCATGTATTTTTGTCATGGCCTTCATGGGGTTTCTCGACGACTTCATCAAGGTACGCAAAGCGCATAATCGTGGAATCTTTTGGAAGAAAAAGGGCTATCTCACCTTTGGCATCACAGTTCTTTTTCTTTGGTGGTTAGTCACAGCAACAAATGTCAGCAGCACTATTTCCATCACGCGCAGTTCGTATCCGGGTTGGGATATTCCGTGGCCGTTGTGGGTCATTTGGGCAGCCATCATGGTGTGGAGTGCAACTAATGCTGTCAATGTGACCGATGGTCTCGATGGCCTTGCTGGTGGCTCTGCTCTGTTGTCATTTCTTGCCTACACAGTTATTGCGTACTGGGCGTTTCGTAACCCTGAGGTGTACGGATTAGTGAACCCACTTGACCTAGCTGTTCTTGCCGCAGCCTTCGCTGGGGCATGCGGTGGCTTTTTGTGGTGGAACGCAGCGCCAGCAAAAATTTTCATGGGAGATGTTGGGGCACTCGGTATTGGCTCAGCCCTTGGTCTGCTTGCGGTCACCACAAATACGCACCTTCTCTTAATGCTCATTTGCGGTATCAACGTATTTGAAGCTGGGTCGGTAGCAGTGCAGATGGGTGTCTTTAAAGCATCTGGGCGCAAACGACGCATTCTGCGCATGTCACCAATTCACCACCATTTTGAACTAGTGGGTTGGCCAGAGACCACGGTCATCATTCGTTTTTGGATTATTCAAGGAATCTGTGTTGCGACCGCACTTGCCGTATTTATTGGTGACTTCACACGGGGAGTTGGCCAATGACCAAGGTCTTGGTTTACGGGTTGGGAATAGCGGGAACTGCAGTGGCACGTGCTCTCGTTGCGCGCGGTAGCGAAGTTGTACTCGCTGACGATCAGTTGTCGCCCCAGCATGAACAACTCGGGCGAGAACTGGGTGCTGAAATTTTCCCCGCAGGTGATCTTGGCGCGCTTGCTGATTTGGTGAAAAATGTCGACAGCGTGATGCCTGCTCCGGGGGTTCCTGAAACCCACCCGTTGTTTGCAATTTCTATTGACGCGCAAAAAGAAATGTTGTCAGAAATTGAATTGGCTTATCGTTGGGAGCAATCGCGCAGTGGTGGGCCGCGTCCCATTCTTGCGGTCACTGGTACCGACGGTAAAACAACCACCACCCTCATGGCTGCAGCAATGATTCGCGCCTCAGGAATGCGTGTTGCGGCTGTAGGAAACACAGAAACACCATTCATTGATGCCCTCGACAGCGATGCAGAGGCATTCGTTGTTGAGTGCTCTAGTTTTCGATTAGCGCTCACCAGTACATTTCGCGCAAATGCGGCAACCTGGCTCAATATTGCTCCCGACCACCTCGACTGGCACCACGACTTTGCTTCCTATGTTGCTGCAAAAGCAAAAATTTGGGCACACGTGCAACCCGGTGACGTTGTGGTGGCACCGTTCGCCCACAAAGACATTTGTGCCGTGGCGCAAAAGAGCATGGGGCGGTTCGTCTCCTTTGGCGACACCCCAGAAAGTAGTTATTTCGCCGGTGGGAATGAACTCGTTGGGCCGCAAGGGGTTCTTGTTGCGAAAGACAAGATGAAGCGATCATTACCCCACGATGTACAAAATGGTCTTGCTGCCGCTGCCATGTGTTTAGAAAGCGGTGTTGGCACTCGGGCGGGTGTTGTTCAAACATTGCAAGAATTTGCACCATCACACCATCGCATTGAACTCGTTGCTTCAAAAAATGGAGCGCGTTGGTTTGACGATTCAAAAGCAACCTCTCCGCATGCGACACGAACTGCATTGCGTGCCTTTCCACGTATTGTTCTTATTGCTGGTGGCCGCAATAAAGGCTTGAACTTGTCAGAACTCGCCCTCGAGCATCAGCATGTCAAAGCCGTGGTATGCATCGGCGAAAGTGCGCAAGAAATTGCAGCCGCCTTCGCTGGTCTTTGCCCAACGACAATTGCCACGAGCATGCAAGAGGCAATAGAAATTGCTGGCTCTCAGGTCAGCGCTAATGAAGTAGTGCTGCTATCGCCAGCATGCACAAGTTTTGATTGGTACAAGAACTACGAAGAGCGGGGATCCGACTTTGCGGCACGTGTGAGGGTCTATGTTGGAGATGATTTGACATGAGCACAGTTGTTCCCGATCGTTCGCAGGCAGGTTTCCAAACGGTTGCTCAGCGCCGCCGCGCGACGCTCGACCGTTCAGGTGTATCGGGCAAACGACAGATGGCAACACAGGCACCAACAGTCGCTTTTTATGGACTTCTTGTTGTGAGCGCGTTGCTTGTGATGTTTGGTCTTGTGATGGTGCTTTCGGCATCGTCGGTGACGATGTTGCATAGCGGCAAATCAGCATTTGGAATCTTTTATCGTCAGCTTGCATGGGCTGGTATCGGCACCTTTCTCATGTGGGGTGCCTATTCATTTCCCTATCAAATGTTGAAAAAATATGCCCGTCTCATTTTTATAGCTTCTTTTGTGGCCATGTTCCTCCCGTTCGTACCAGGTCTAGGCGCCTCAGTGAACGGGGCGCGCGCATGGGTGGGCGACGGCGCATGGCGCTTCCAGCCATCAGAGCTGCTGAAGTTGGCAACACTCATTTATGTAGCTCGCATCTTGAGTAAGAATCATCGAGATATGTCAGATATGAGTACACGACTTGTAAAAGTCGCTGGGGTACTGGTGCTTGCTGCCGGAATGTGCATGGGCCAAAAAGACCTTGGTTCAGCAATTATTTTTGGAGCAATGGTTCTCTCTATCGCATTTGTCGCAGGGGCTCCAATTTCACGCTTGCTCGGCGCGAGTGCGATCGGCTTATTCATCGGTGGCATTTTTGTCAACATGGAAAATTATCGCCGTCAACGTTTTTTAGCATTCATGGACGTTGAGGGAAATAAAGGTCACTGGGGCTATCAGGTCTACCAGTCAATGATCAGCATCGCTAATGGCAAATTCACCGGTGTTGGTGTTGGCGACGGCGCAGGTAAGTGGGGCTATGTGCCACTTGCCCACACCGACTTTATTTTCGCCATTATTGCTGAAGAACTTGGGTTCATCGGAGCGATAGCAGTCATAGGGCTCTTTTTCCTCTTCATTGTATTTGGAATACAAGCAGCACTTGGCGCGCGCGATGCCTTCGGTGCGCTTCTTGCTGGCGGTGTTACTGCATGGTTCGGGGTGCAAGCAATTGTCAATATTGGCGGCGTCACAGGGGCGATGCCTGTTACTGGTCTCACTCTTCCATTCATTTCGTACGGCGGTAGTTCGCTTCTCGTCACCATGGCCGCAACTGGCTTATTGCTCAACGTCGCACGCCACATGAAGTGACGATCGCATGACTTCTTCTGGGGCGTTGCGGATAGTTATTTGTGGAGGTGGCACCAGTGGTCATGTACTTCCTGCGGTCGCGATTGCTGAAATGCTGGAAGATGAAGGGGTCCACCCCGAAAACATTCACTTCATCGGAACACAACGTGGCATTGATGAAAATATTCTTTCGCAAACGAAGTATCCCTTCACTCTTTTGAACGTCATCGGTGCCAAACACCAACTCTCTCCGAGATCCGTTCTCCATAATGTGCGCATGTTGTTATTGCTGCGCAAGGCAACACGTATGTCAAGCAAGTTGATGAATGAGATCATGCCAAATGTGGTGGTGTCGGTTGGTGGGTATGGCAGTTTGGCACCCATGCAAGCGGCAAAAAAGCTCGGAATTCAGCGCGTGGTTGTTTCGTACGACTCGCAACCAGGACTCGCGACAAAACGTCAGGCGCGCGATGCGCACTTGGTAACGAAGTCGCATCCACATTCACCGCTGAGCACGGCAACTTTGGTGGGGGCCCCAATTCGGCGTCATCTTCGCCAAGCCGGCCACACCCAGATCGACACCTCGACGAAAAACGCTGCTCGTGCAGTGCTCGGAATACCGCTTCATCAATTCGTGGTCGTTGTCATGGGAGGGTCACTTGGCTCAGCACTGTTGAACAACGTGACCGAACAGCTTCGTGACAACGAAAGGTTGAGTTCGGTGTTTTGGTACCACATTGCTGGCAATCGATATATAGAAAATGGTGCGCCCATGACATCGCCAAATTGCATTCAGGTGGGTTACGAAGCACGTATACAAGAGGTGTATCAAGCAGCCGATCTTGTTGTTTCGCGCTCGGGGGCAAGCACCATTGGCGAAATTTCCACGTTGGGTGTTGCCAGCATTTTGGTTCCGTGGGCTGGGGCTGCAGACAACCATCAAGAACAAAATGCCCGTTTGCTTTCAGACGTTGGTGGGGCACTACTCATCACGGAAGAACACTTCACTGTACAAAAAGCCGAAGAAGCAATTTCTGACCTAGTGCTGCATTCAGAAAAACTCACAGATCTGCGTAAAAATGCCTATTTTGCAGGGGAATTAAACCGTCGGGCGGAACTGGGCTCGCTCATTGCTACCGTCGCTCGTGCAACTGAATAAGGCAAATGATTCTTTATGTCCTCATCGCATAGCAACCCACCACATACGAAAAAAGTAGCTGTCTTTGAATTAGGCACTGCACAACGTCTGCATGTGGTCGGAATTGGTGGACCCGGTATGAGTGCACTTGCGCGTTCGCTAGTGGCAATGGGGCACCGCGTGTCGGGCAGCGACATTCGTCCGAGTGAAAATATTGCCCAACTCAAAGAATTGGGTATCAATATTTCAATTGGTCACAATGAGGAACTCGTTGTTGGCTGTGATGCGGTGTGCGCCTCAAGTGGCGTGCCGAGCGACAATATTGAAATGGCTGCCGCTCGGCGTGCGGGCATTCCCGCATTGTCACGTGCTGAAATGTTGGCCGCCGTTTGTGCTTCAGGGACATCTATTGGGGTGGCAGGTACGCACGGAAAAACGACGACCACCACTTTAGTTTCGTTGATGTTGGGCGGCGCTGAAGGCAAATGTGGTTTTGTTGTTGGAGGGGATGCCCCGGGCTTGCAGACAAATGGGGCATGGTCGCAAACAGGACTCTTCGTGGTGGAGGCCGACGAAAGCGATGGCACACACGAGGTTTTGCCACTACGCGGGGCGATCATCACCAATATCGATACAGATCATCTCGATCACTTTGGAAACTTCGCAAATATTGTGAATAGCTTTTCCCGTTTTGCTCGAGGGGTCGATGGCCCAATTGCCCTGTGTGTAGACGACGTTGAATTGCACAAGCTCAGCGGCCACTTGCAGGCTGAGGGACGGGAAGTTTTGACATATGGCGTGCAGGGCAAGAACACAGACATTGGCATCGCTGCGTCAGATATTGAAGCCACCTCGAGTGGCATGACCTTTTCGGTGCACATTGCCGAAAATATTCTGGAGAAGTATCACGGGCAACGTGACTTTGCAGTGAACTTGAAGGCGCGAGGTATGCATAATGTGCTCAATGCGCTTGGCGCACTCGCCATTGCACTGCGATTCGGTGCAACTCAAGAAGAAGTTACTCGAGTGCTTGGCGAATTTCAGGGTGTTGCACGGCGTTTCGATATTCGTAGCGAACTAGACGGCATCACGCTGATTGACGATTATGCCCATCTCCCCACAGAAATTGCTGCAGTAGTAGGTGCTGCTCAAGGAATGATTGCTGGTCGTGTTCATGCACCTGCGCGTAACAGACTGATTTATGTTTTTCAACCCAACAGGTATAACCGAATGGCGCTCATTTCTGATGAATACGCCCACGCCTTTACCGGTGCAGATGTTGTGGTCATCACCGATATTTATGCATCTGGTACTGCTTATATTGAGGGTGTGACCGGCAAGTTGGTAGTAGATGCGGTGCAAACTGCGTATCCACAGTTGCAGGTCAATTGGGTGCCGCGTCGCACAGATTTAGCACAGCACTTGGCCAACATATTGCGTGACGGAGATGTATGTATTTCAAGCGGCTGTGGCGATATTGAAACGTTGCCCGCTGAAATTGCATCTGAACGCTTGTTAAGGCAATGTGCCGCAGAACTGGTCGCTGCACAACTAGTAGTGCATGAATATTTTCCAATGGCTGCGTGTACTACCTACAAAGTAGGAGGGGTAGCTCGGTTGTTCGTGGAAGTGCTTTCCGAAGACCAGCTTCTCACAGTTGCCACTATTTGTTCGCGCCGTCGCGAAATGCCCGTGGTTGTGTTGGGGCGTGGAAGTAACACGCTTGTTTCCGACTTGGGGTTTCAAGGTCTGTGTATTGCTCTTGGCGACTTTGGGCAAAGCATTGCTTTGGAAGAGTCATCGCAAGAACCGGGTCGTGTGAGTGTTCTATTTGCAGGTGCAACGCCGTTGCCGGTGGCAGCACGACAACTCAGCGCACTAGGAATTGCTGGTTTTGAATGGGCAGTGGGTGTACCGGGGTCTATTGGCGGAGCAGTGCGGATGAACGCTGGGGGTCACGGGGCAGATATTGCTGCTTCGTTGCACTCGGCTTATGTCATCTCTTTAACGTCGGGTTGTCATGGCTGGGTTCCAACGAGTGAACTGGGTTTACGGTTTCGTGGTTCTGCGCTCGGCAATCAACATGTGGTGACATGGGCAAAAGTTGTGCTGGAAAAAAGCGAGCCGGGCTGTGGAGACGCGTTAATTGGCGACATCGTGAAGTGGCGCCGCGATCACCAACCTGGTGGTCAAAATGCGGGGTCGGTGTTCATTAACCCAAACGATGGAGCCATTTCAGCTGGTGCGCTCATCGACCAAGCAGGGCTGCGTGGCTATCGGCTAGGCACTGCATGTGTGAGTGAAAAACATGCCAACTTCATTCAAAGTGACCAAGGTGGCACAAGCGCCGATGTGGTGAAACTGATGAACATGGTGCAACAGGAAGTGCTTCGTCTCGCTGGGGTGCAATTGCACAGCGAAATTCGTTTAGTGGGCTTCGCACCAGGTGAGGCATTGGCAATTGACGCAGAAAACTCGTCAGTGAGTGAGAAACTAGACGCGTACCTCTGCGCAAAATTCCCAAAGTGAGCTTTTTATGACGACTCCCTCACATGATGATGAAACACAAGAGTTGCAGTCAGTGGAGTTGGCACATGTCACCGGTGAAACACCAGTTGTGCGTTCTATTGACGATGTTCCATTTGAGGTTCTCGAGGAACTGACGGAGGCTTTTGAGGGTATTTCAATTGTCGACGAAGATGGCCCGGAGTATTTTGAGGGCCATGTCCTTGGCGGATACGACATCGTCTCCGATGATGATCTCACCCATGCCCGACGTCCGCCGCTTGTTATTGAAGATAAAGAATTCACCCAGCCACTCGAGCGAAGTGATGATGGTCAGCCCCACCGCCGGTTTCGTTTGCGTCGTATTGAAGTGCGTCGCGAAGAGGGAAAACGTCGTTTACGCGTTGTGCTCTATGTGCTGGTACCAATTCTTGTTGTGGTCATAGCGGTGCCCATTTTGAACTCACCCTTATTCGGGGTGCGCACGGTGACTGTGCAAGGAGCAAAATACGTTTCATCAGAAGTTTTGGCACAAGCCACAGCACAAGTGAAAGGCAAGTCCATCATTTTCGGCGACCTGCATGCTGCAGAACTGACCTTACGGGCAGACCCGTGGGTGCGTGATGCAAGCGTCAGCAAGCACTTCCCATCGACGGCGGTCATCGACATTGATGAGCGACAGCCCGTTGCGTGGTTTCTCGGGAGTGACAACCAGTCACGTGTCTTAGACGTTGAGGGCTATGTCATCTCTGTGCAAACAGGTCAACCCACTCAGTACATGCAAATCACCGGGGTTGGCGATGCTCTCCTTGCCGGGGCACGGGCCAACGAGGTCTATACGGCGGCAGCGCAACTCTCTGCGTCTTTGCCCACCGAAATCCAAAAGACAGTCTTGAATGTTGGTGTTGCCAATAACACCGAGCTGCTCATGACCCTGCGCACGGGAACCGTGGTGATCTTTGGCCAGCCAAGTGATTTACGAGCAAAACTCGTGTCTTTAGTGCTGGTTTTGCGTCGGCAGGATCCTCAAAACCTCCGCAGCATCGATCTCTCGAGTGGTGACCCCATCTTCGCTCAGAAATAATAAAGCGGAAATCCCACAGTTGAGCCTCTTAACGTGGAAACATAAGGACAACATTTCCTATCTCTCGGAGGTCATGGCCCATGGCCGGAGCACCCCAAAATTATCTAGCAGTCATGAAAGTCGTTGGAGTCGGTGGCGGCGGCGTGAATGCCGTCAACCGCATGATCGATGCCGGCCTCAAAGGTGTTGAGTTTGTTGCGGTCAACACCGATGCGCAAGCGCTCTTAATGTCTGATGCCGACGTCAAACTCGACATCGGTCGCGACCTCACACGTGGACTCGGCGCCGGCAGCGACCCAGAAGTCGGACATGCTGCTGCAGAGTCTCATCGAGCTGAAATTGAAGAAATGTTGGCGGGTGCCGACATGGTCTTCATCACTGCGGGCGAAGGCGGCGGTACTGGTACCGGTGCGGCTCCGGTCATTGCTGAAATTGCACGGGCAATTGGCGCACTCACCATTGGTGTTGTTACTCGTCCATTTGGCTTTGAAGGTCGTCGTCGTTCCACGCAAGCGGAAAACGGCATTGCCAAACTCAAAGAAAAAGTAGACACTCTCATCGTTATTCCAAACGATCGACTCTTGAGTGTTGCCAACGATAAAACTTCTGCAATCAATGCATTTAAAATGGCAGACGACATCTTGCTCAATGGTGTTGCTGGTATTACAAGCCTTATTACAACTCCCGGCCTCATTAACACCGACTTTGCCGACGTCAAGATGATTCTGGCAAATGCAGGAACTGCGTTATTGGGTATCGGTCATGCAAGTGGCGATAACCGCGCAGTTACTGCGGCAAAGGCTGCTATTACAAGCCCACTTCTTGAGGCTCAAATCGATGGTGCGCGTGGAATTCTGCTCAACATTGCTGGTCCGTCAAGTATGGGTCTGTTCGAGATGAATGCTGCAGCCGAAGTAGTACATGCAGTTGCTCACCCCGATGCAAATATCATCTTCGGTACCGTTATCGACGACGAACTAGGCGACGAGGTGCGTGTCACCGTTATTGCCGCTGGGTTCGAGCGTTGGGATGGAAATGACAAGCGCGCACCATTGCGTTCTGTTGACTCTCGTCCTGGTACCAGCTCAACTCCGCGCAGTGTGTTTGGCTCAGATCCACTCGATACGAGTGGTGATGATGACGAGTTCGATGTGCCCTCATTTTTGAAATAACTTTGCAGTAGCTCTTGTCAAGCACCACTCCATCTTTTTCTCAAGAACAAGTCATCCACAACGTCGGTGTGGTGCGGTCGCATATTGCAGACATCTGTGGCGAAGCGGCGCGAGCCGTGCAACTTGTTGCAGTGACCAAAAACTTCGGGCCTGAAGCCTGGGATTGGGCAAGAGATGCCGGGTGTGATGCCGTGGGCGAGAACTATGCCCAAGAAGCATTAGCAAAAGCATTGGCTGCCGATATTCACAAGCGTTTGCCCCTGCACTTCATCGGGCATTTGCAGTCAAACAAACTGGCTCAGTTGTTTG
Organism: Bifidobacterium breve; assembly: GCA_945886445.1. GTDB lineage: Bacteria > Actinomycetota > Acidimicrobiia > Acidimicrobiales > Ilumatobacteraceae > F1-20-MAGs119. The sequence goes on from CAMCZG010000001.1 coordinate 50,375, forward strand.
GAAAAGTACAGACTTGGCAGACCATCGATAGGGAATCGGTCATTTTGGGGCTAGCGAAGTTGTACGCGACTCACGGTGGAGTCGCGCCCGCGGTTCTTTTGCAAGTCAATATCGCCGACGAGACACAAAAATCGGGTTGCCATCCACGTGATGTAGCGAAACTGGTGGAACTTGCCCGTTCATCTCAACTGCATGTCGGTGGGCTGATGGTGATGGGCCCAACAAATGGTGACCCCTTGGAGACACGAGAGACCTTTCGCGAGACACGCAAAATGTGCAATGAATTGGGTCTTTTGGAGTGTTCGGCGGGGATGTCTCATGACTACCGCATTGCCCTCGAAGAGGGTGCAACCACAATTCGTGTCGGATCTGCAATATTCGGGGAACGTCCCCAATAGAGAACGCCATGTCGTATAACCTATGAACATGTCAATGTGGCGACGCGCTATGGATTATCTCGGTCTAGGGGCCGATGAAAATTATGACGACTATGACCAGTCAATGGAGATAGATCGTCCCCAGCGAAACGTGCGCTCAGGTTATGCAGCCGACCCATCTAGTCGTGCGCCTCGTCAACGTATGGAGCCCGAATACGAAGATCACAGCGGAGCAATTCCGCAAGACACTGGTGGCTATCGCCGCAATGGTGACGACTCGGGTTTGCAATTGCGACCCGTTGGTTCACCGCGTCAGAGCACAACAGTTCGTCCTTTAGCAGTGAGTGGCGCTGAGCCCGCAACGGTCAGGCCGTTACGTTTTGAACAAGCTAAAGAAATTGCTGACAGGTTCAAAGAAGGCCAGCCGGTCATTATGAATCTTGAAAGTTGCGACAAAGAAGTTGTGCGTCGACTCATCGACTTTGGAAGTGGACTCTGTTACGCAATGAATGGTTCAATGGAGCGCGTCGCCACCGATGTGTTTTTGTTGAAGCCACCAACATCACGTTCACAGTTCGAATAACTTATGCGTGAACTTTTGTGTCGGCTATTGAACTTTTATGTTCTCATCATTTTTTTCCGCATTGTTTTGTCGTGGTTCCCACTGCGTCCAGGTGGAATCGTCTTTACTGTCAATCAGTGGCTCTTTCGTGCAACAGAACCCCTCATGGGGCGCGCGCGGCGAATCCTTCCTCCGATGGGTCAATTTGATCTCTCGCCCATCGTGGTCATCATGTTTTTGCAAATAGTGGTAGGCCGCCTCATCTTGGGCTGCTAAAAACGAAGTCGCGCTCTACGTGCTGTACATCAGTCAGTTATCTGAGTAGGGTTCGTTGCCGTGGCATACCCCAATGTTCAGTCTCAACCTAAATTTCCGGCAATAGAAGAAGCTGTTTCCGCCTTTTGGGCTGCCGATCAGACCTTTGAGGCATCGGTGCAATTACGCAGTGCCGGAGAAAAAGGAAATAACGAATTCGTTTTTTATGACGGTCCTCCTTTTGCAAACGGTTTGCCGCACTACGGGCACCTGCTCACGGGGTTCGTCAAAGATGCTGTGCCGCGTTACCAAACCATGCGTGGTCGGCGTGTAGAACGTCGATTCGGCTGGGATTGCCATGGGCTTCCCGCAGAAGTGGAAGCAGAAAAAGAACTCGGCATTGCTGGGCACCCAGAAATTGCCGCCTTTGGTATCGACAAATTTAATGACGTGTGCCGCACCAGTGTGTTGCGATACACCAGCGAGTGGGAACGTTACGTCACTCGCCAGGCGCGCTGGGTCGATTTTGACAATGACTATAAAACCCTCGATACGCCATATATGGAAAGTGTCATGTGGGCATTTCACACGCTGTGGGAAAAGGGTCTCATCTACGAAGGCTTTCGCGTGCTGCCATATTGCTGGCGTTGCGAGACTCCTTTGTCTAATACAGAAACTCGCATGGATGATGTGTATCAAGATCGCCAAGACCCTGCATTGTCTGTGTGGTTTTTATTGGAGAGTGGTGAGCGCATTATGGCCTGGACCACAACGCCATGGACATTGCCATCAAACCTTGCCTTAGCTGTTGGTGCCGATATCGATTACGCAATCATGCAAGATGGTGAAGGCGTGAAATATATTTTGGCCGAGTCGCGCCTCGGTGCGTATGAAAAGGAATTCAGCGGTGCTGAGCAAGTAGGAACTGTAAAAGGAAGTGGACTAGCGGGTCGCAAGTACACGCCACTTTTCAATTACCTTGCCGACACTGAAAATGCCTTCCAGGTACTCGTTGCCGACTTTGTTACTACCGAAGATGGAACGGGCGTGGTGCATCTTGCCCCTGGCTTTGGTGAAGACGACCAATTGGTATGTGCGAATGCAGGAATTGCCACCATTTGCCCCATGGACGACCAGGGTTGCTATACCGAACTCATTTCCACATGGGTGGGCACACACGTCTTTGAAGCGAACCCATTAGTTATTCGTCAGCTCAAAGACGAAGGGCGAGTCATACGCCACGACAGCTATAACCACTCGTATCCACATTGCTGGCGTTGTGCGCAGCCGCTTGTGTATCGCGCAGTATCAAGCTGGTTTGTGGAAGTCACAAAGTTTCGCGACCGTATGGTGGAACTCAATGAAAACATTCACTGGGTTCCTGAGCATCTGAAACACGGTTCTTTTGGAAAGTGGATTGCTAATGCTCGCGACTGGTCAATTAGCCGTAACCGCTTTTGGGGATCCCCTATACCTGTATGGAAAAGCGACAATCCACTTTTCCCACGAATAGACGTATATGGAAGTGTTGCGCAACTGCAGGCCGATTTCGGCGTGGAAGTAAATGATCTGCATCGTCCATTCATCGATAATCTCACGCGACTAAATCCAGATGACCCATCGGGCGAATCTGTCATGCGGCGTGTTCCTGAAGTACTTGACTGCTGGTTTGAAAGCGGATCAATGCCTTTTGCGCAGGTGCACTACCCATTTGAAAACCAAGAATGGTTTGAAAATCACTATCCCGGTGACTTCATTGTGGAATATGTGGCGCAAAGCAGAGGCTGGTTTTATACCTTGCACGTGCTGGCAACGGCTCTGTTCGACCGCCCTGCATTTTCCACTTGTGTAGGTCATGGTGTGGTGTTGGGTGATGACGGCGCGAAAATGTCGAAGAGTCTGCGCAACTATCCCGACCCAATGGAAGTGTTCAATACGTATGGTGCCGATGCAATGCGTTGGTATTTGTTGTCGTCTCCTATTTTGCGAGGTGGAGACTTCTCGGTTAATGAAGCCGGCATTCGTGAAACAGTGCGCCAGGTACTTCTGCCAATGTGGAACTCGTGGTATTTCCTCACCTTGTATGCAAATGCTGAAGGCAAGCAAGGCAACTGGTCGACTGACAGTACAAACGTCCTAGACAAATATATTTTGTCAAAGACACATAATCTTGTGGCGGCTCTCACTCAACAATTCGATGCCTATGATTTGTTTGAGGCGTGCGCCACCATTCGCACCTATCTCGACGTTTTAACAAATTGGTACATTCGCCGTAGTCGTGATCGGTTCTGGGCAGGTGACCAAGATGCCATCAACACTTTGCACACTGCGCTCACCGTGTTGTGTCGTGTTGCTGCACCGTTACTGCCGTTGGTGTCGGAGGAAATTTATCGAGGCCTCACCGGAGAGCGAAGTGTTCATCTCACCGATTGGCCATCAGAAAATGAACTTGTTGCGCACCCTGAACTGACTGCAGCAATGGACAAAGTGCGCGATGTTTGTTCTACGGCACTGTCTATTCGTAAGGCCAACGGGCGTCGGGTGCGTCTTCCGCTTACTACGTTGACCATTGCAACGCCAGAATTGTCTGGGCTCGACGCCTTTATTGACATTGTGAAAGATGAAGTCAATGTACGAAATATTGAATTTCGTATCGACGTAGGTGCAATGGCGAAGCACGAGTTGCAGGTCACCCCAAAGGCACTTGGCCCGCGTCTCGGTGGCGACACACAAAAAGTAATTAATGCTGTCAAGTCGGGAAATTGGTCGATAGTCGATGGAGCACCAGTTGCTGGTGGGTTCCGGTTAGAAGAGGGTGAGTATTCCCTCAAATTGGTCGCCGCCGAGGGTGCAGCTAGCGCCGCACTGTCGCATCATCCAGGTGTGGTGGTGCTCGATGTTGCTCTCACCCCAGAACTTGAAGCAGAAGGTGCTGCACGAGACCTCATTCGCGCTCTTCAGCAAACCCGGCGAAGTCTTGGCTTTGTGGTCACCGATCGCATTTCCGTTGCTATTACAGGCCCTGGCGCTTTCATTAGTGCTGTATCGGCTCACGTCGACATGATGGCTCATGAGGTGCTGGCCACCCGTTTTACCTTGGAGCAAGGAAGCGGAGACCCCCAGCATGTGGAGACGCTCGAAGGGCACGAAGTGCATATTTGGATGGCATTAGCGGGCAAATAAGGGAAATATTGGGACTTGGTCCCAATATGACGTATCATCCACCGTCAAGATAGACCACTCAAGAGAAGTCTTTTGTGGAAAACGGAAATGGTGTGAGCATGGTCGCAAAGAAGCCAGCAAAGAAGTCAGCGGGAAAGAAGCCTGTTGCAAAGAAATCAACGGCAAAAAAGCCAGCGGCAAAGAAGTCTGTCGCACCAAAGAAAGCAGCATCCTCAAAATCCGTGTCTAAAAAAACTGTGAGCTCAAAGAAGTCGGCTCCTACCAAAAAAGTTGTAGCGAAAAAGGCACCTGCCAAAAAAGTGGTAGCCAAAAAAGTTGTTGCTAAGAAAACTCCAGCCAAAAAAGCACCTGCCAAAAAAATTGCTCCAAAGGTCGACCTGAAAAAAGTAGCAGCCGCCAAAAAAGCAGCTGAACTAGCAAAGAAAATTGCTGCAGAAAAAAAAGCAAAAGTGATTGCCGTACAGCGCGAAAAAGCCGCAAAAGCTAAGGCAGCTGCCGATGCAGTACGTGCAAAGGCTAAGGCTGCTGCCGAGCTCGCGCGTGCCAAGGCAAAAGCCGCAGCAGAAGAAAAGAAAGCTCGCGAAAAAATTCTTGCTCAACAAAAAAAGGAACAAGAGCTAGCGAAGAAAAAAGCCGATGCTGAAAAGGCGGTAATTGCCAAGCGGAAAGCTGCAGAAAAAGAAGTAGAGCGCCTCGCCAAAGAAGCTGAAAAGCAGGCCGAAGCAGATCGCAAGGCAGCCGAAAAAGAAACTGCTCGCTTAGCGAAAGAAGCTGAGAGGCTCGCTGAAGTCGCTCGCAAGGTTGCAGAGAAAAAAGCGAAGGCTTTGGAAAAACCAGTCATCGTAAAGTTGCCTGTTCAAGATGGAATCACCCCAACTAAAGATTTTGATCTCAAGTTCCTCCAAGCGCAGCGTGAGATACTTCACTCAGAGCGCGTCAGTCTCGTTGGGCAAGCAACACGTCTTGAAGACGAAGCAAACGCACTCATTGCTGATGCTGAAATGGGAGATGTTCAATTTGATGACGAAGGCGGCGAGGGAGACACCATGGTTGTTGAACGTGAACGCGATCTCACCTTGTCGGCTTCGGCGCGTCACATTGTTGAACAAATCGACCTTTCATTAGAGAGCATTAAGGCGGGCGAATACGGCTACTCAGAACATTCTGGTAAGCCCATTCCACGGGAGCGCTTGAAAGCAATTCCGTGGACCACAGAACTCGTTGAAGAGCGAGTCGGCACATTCGGCCGCAGGTGACCTCTCTGCGCCGGTCTTCACTTGCGGTTGCGAGTGGAGTAGTGGCTTTCGATCAAATTACTAAACATTGGGCTGTGAGTCGTTTGGACGATGGTCACGTTGTAGGTGTGCTGGGAAGTTTGCGGTTCAATTTGTCGTTCAACAACGGTATGGCGTTTTCGCAAGGAACAGGAATTGGTCCCATTATTGGGGTACTTGGAATGATCGTCGTGGCGTATTTGCTTGTAGGTATGCGGAGATCTTCGTTCAGTAGCGCAGTATTTGTTGGCTTAGTCGCCGGTGGTGCTGCAGGAAACATTGTCGATCGTCTGTTTCGCGGCGATGCGTGGTTACATGGTGCTGTCGTTGATTTCATCGACCTGCAGTGGTGGCCAGTTTTTAATATTGCCGATGCGGCAATTTGTATTGGTGGAGCACTTCTCGTTTTCACCTCATTTCGAACGGAGAAGTCATGATTGAAGAAATCCTCCCCCCAGCGTTAGCAGGAGATCGTCTCGACCGTGTTGTTGCGTTGCTCGCCGACATTAGTCGTGCGCAGTCGTCGTCGCTCATCAGCGTTGGCGGCGTTTCCATTGATGATGTGGTTTCAGTAAGCGGCAAGGTGAAAGTAGTAGCGGGTCAGAAAATTTCCATCGATCCAACGCGCGTGCCTGAAAAAGAACTTCCACAAGGTGACCCATCGGTCGTGCTTGACATTGTTTATGCAGACGACTCAGTGGTCGTCATCAATAAAACTAATGGTCTTGTGGTGCACCCAGGAGCAGGCAACATGACAGGAACATTGGTGAATGGCATTTTGGCCCTATACCCAGAAGTGGCCGGGGTGGGAGAGTCCATGCGTCCAGGCATTGTGCACCGTCTCGATATTGGCACCACCGGATTAATGGTGGTGGCACGCACACAAAACGCATATGAGTCATTGGTCGATGCACTGAGCGATCGAACAGTGAAGCGAGAATATTTTGCATTAACAGTTGGTCATTTCGATGCGCCATCAGGAGTCGTCGATGCGGCTATTGGTAGAGACCCTCGCGATGTGATGCGGATGACCATTGTTGTTGATGGCAAATTTGCGCGTACCCATTATGAAGTCACTGAAGAGTTCGATACGCCTATTCCGGTGAGCACAGTTCGCTGCCGTTTGGAAACAGGACGCACACATCAAATTCGCGTGCATCTTGCCGCAGTGGGTCACCCCGTCATTGGCGATGGAACATACGGTGGGGCACGAGCTGGGCTTCCTTTTTCGCGACCTGCATTGCACGCAGTGAAATTAGGATTCGATCACCCTGCCACTGGTGAAGCGATGTCATTTGATGCGCCGATGCCAAGTGACATTTCAACCTTGTTGGAAGGCTTGGGAGTTACTGCCTCTTAGTGGGTGTGTTCGATTGCAGGCCACGGTGCGACACCGCTTGCTGCATTTGCAATACCAGCAAGTGTGTACTGCTCAAGATGTTGTTTCATATGGTCACCAGCGGCACCCCAAATGGCAAGCAAAACACACTGACCTTCGTGGTTGCATGCTTCGTCTTCGTGGGGTTGCCCAAAGTCGCCAATGGTGATGGGTCCATCGACAGCGGAAATGACCTCAGATAATTTGATGTCTGCAGGGTCGCGTGCCAATACGTAGCCACCACCCACGCCACGCTTTGATTTCACCAACCCGGCACCTTTTAAGGCAAGAAGAATTTGTTCAAGATAAGGCTGGGGTAGCGCGGTGCGCTCGGCAATGTCACGCACAGAGGTAGGCCCAGAACTGTCTGCGTGCAGGGCAAGGGAGAGGAGTGCTCGGCAGGCGTAGTCGCCACGGGTAGAAACTCTCACGTCTCTATCGTACGGGGTGTTGGCGTTGTGTTCAGCCATCGTGAGGTGGTTCACTGCAGTGGTGCCTTTAGATGTTGCCCCTGTCCCCATTTTGCCAGATTTCTCTGGCGGGGCAATTTGCAACATCATTCCGTACTTGTTGTCGCCTCAGGCGACTCACCAGGCAAATGCTCCCGACTGGCTCCCAGTTGGTGCTGTTGGGGCAAAGCGGGCCGTGGTGCTCATCGTCGACGGTTTGGGGTGGAACCAGTTTCAGGAACGCACAGCGCTCGCACCGACCATGGCAAACATGTCGGCTTCGCGTATCACCAGCGTTGCACCCACCACTACCGCCACGGCTCTCACTTCTATTGCAACGGGCTTGGCCCCAGGTGAACATGGCATTGTTGGCTACCGAATGCAAATTGACTCATACGTCATGAACTCCTTGCGATGGGCCGATGAAAAAGGAGACTTGCGACGTCAGTTTCCTCCACACGACGTGCAGCCATTTCCTCCCTTTTTGGGTTCGTCGGTTCCTGTTATTTCGAAAGCAGAGTTAGAGGGCAGTGGTTTCACGGAAGCGCATTTGAAGGGTGTTCGCCATCACGGATGGAGAGTGTCGTCAAGTATTCCTGTCATCATTGAAGAACTCCTCAATGCGGGCGAAAATTTTGTATACGCGTATTACGACGGCATCGACAAAATTGCGCACGAAAGAGGTTTCGGTGCTTTTTACGATGCAGAACTACGTGTTGTCGATGCGCTCATCTCAGACATCATTTCGCGTTTGCCAAGCGATACTGCACTGTATGTAACTGCCGACCATGGTCAGGTGCATGTCAATGACAACGTGGTGCGGCTCGACAACGACGTCATGAACCTTGTACGTACTCAAAGTGGTGAGGGGCGATTCCGTTGGCTGCATGCACGCAGAGGCATGGAGGCCCAGTTACTTGAGGTGTGTACCGAGAAATTTTCTCACTGCGCATGGGTGCGTTCTCAAGAACAAATTCTCGACGAGCATTGGTTTGGTCCCGTTATGCGCCCTGTTGTGCAAAGGCGTCTCGGGGAAGTTGCGCTTGTGCCGTATGAACCGGTGACATTCTTTGACCCAGCCGATTCTGGGCCTTTTCAACTCGTCTGTCGTCATGGTTCACTTACTGACGATGAGATGTATGTCCCTTTGCTTGCTCATCGCTCATAAGTCTTGCTTCAGTGCTGCACCCCTCTAGAGTGTGGCTGTATGAGCACCTCCGATGAACTAGTGGAAACCGTTACGGCCCCCGCCAAGGTCATGCGTATTGGCTCGATGGTGAAGCAGTTGCTCGAAGAAGCACATGCCACTCGTCTCGACGAAGCAAGTCGGGAAAGAATGGCAGAAATCTATGAACGCTCCATTGTGGAATTAGGCGACGCGTTATCACCCGATCTGCAAGCGGAATTAAAAATGCTGGCCTTGCCATTCACCGATGGTGAAATTCCGAGCGAAGCGGAAATTCGTGTTGCCAAAGCTCAGCTCGTTGGCTGGCTAGAAGGTTTGTTTCATGGAATTCAGGCCACGCTTTTCGCTCAACAGGTGGCAGCGCGTCAGCAATTCGAAGAAATTCGCCAACTACCTACTGGCCAAGACCCCGAGGCGGGAGCTGGTCATAATGGTCAATATCTCTAATCAGTCGGTCTTTTTCATCCCGCGTCACACGGGTTTGGTAGTTTCGTCTTTCTGACGCCACTATGACTGAATCTTTTACTCACCTCCATGTTCACACCGAGTTCTCAATGCTCGACGGTGCTTCGCGCCTCGACGAACTTGTGGCGGCGGCAGTGGCCGATGGTCAGCCTGCGCTCGGCATTACCGATCACGGCAACATGTACGGGGTGCTCGACTTTTACCGAGAATGTAAAAGCCAGGGCATTAAACCCATCATTGGCACCGAGGCCTATATGGCACACGAGTCACGCCACGAGCGCCCGGCGCGACGTGGCCGTATCGACGACACTGGTGGCGATACCGAGTCAGGTAGCAAGTTGTACTACCACCTCACGTTGCTTGCAGAAAATACCACCGGCTATCGCAACCTCATTCAATTATCAAGCCTGGCTTTCCTCGAGGGGTACTACTACAAGCCCCGCCTCGACTGGGAACTGCTCGAAAAATATAGCGAAGGTCTGATTGCCTCAACAGGTTGCTTAGGTGGGCATGTTTTGCAGTCGCTGTTGCGTGGTGACGACAAAGGTGCTCTGGAAAAGGCTTCACGTTTGCAAGACATCTTTGGTCGCGACAATTTGTTTGTGGAATTGCAAGATCACGGTATTCCTGCGCAGCTAGAAACAAACCCCAAGCTCATCGAAATCGCAAAGAAAATTAATGCTCCCCTCATTGCAACCAACGACTCGCACTACACGCAGCGTCACGACCACACGGCACACGATGCTTTGCTATGTGTGCAAACAGGGGCATTGTTGTCTGACCCCAACAGGTTTAAGTTCGAAGGCGAAGAGCACTATCTCAAATCAGCTGCAGAAATGCGCTGGCTCTTTCGTGATTTCCCAGAGGCCTGCAACAGCACGTTATGGATCGCAGAGCGCGCCAATGTCCATATCGATTTTGAACAAGTACACCTTCCCGACTTTCCAGTACCTGAAGGTTTTGCCAACGATGAAGAGTATTTGCAACACCTCACCACTGAAGGAGCAAAGTTCCGCTGGGGTGAAAAAATGCCAAAGGAAGTTGTCGAACGGCTCGCATTTGAAATCAAAGTCATTATCGACATGGGCTTCGCTTCGTACTTTCTCATTGTGTGGGATCTCATTAAACATGCGCGCGATAACAACATCCGTGTAGGGCCTGGTCGCGGTTCTGCAGCCGGTTGCGCTGTCGCCTACGCATTGCGCATCACCGATCTCGACCCCATCAAGTACGACCTCTTATTTGAACGCTTCTTGAACCCCAGCCGTGTATCAATGCCCGATATCGACATGGACTTCGACTCTCGTTACCGCGAAGAAATGATCCGTTATGCAACGGAAAAATATGGTCGCGACCACGTGGCCCAAATCATTACCTTTGGCACCATTAAGGCCCGTAATGCCGTGCGCGATGCCGCACGCGTTCTCGGTTACCCATATGGGTTGGGCGATAAAATTGCGAAGTCTCTGCCGCCGTTGGTGATGGGTCGCGATACTCCGTTGAAATACTGCTTTGAATATGCGGCAAAGCATCACGACGGCTTTCGTGCATCATCTGAACTACGTGAGCTTGTTAATTCCGACCCCGACGTAAAGCGCGTTGTGGAAGTGGCAATGGGCTTAGAAGGCCTCAAGCGCTCCGACGGCATTCACGCAGCTGCTGTAGTTATTACTCGTGAGGCACTTACCGAGTATTTGCCTATTCAACGCAAACCCGACCCTGGTCAAAGTGCAGAGTTGTCTCCGGTTGTTACTCAGTACGAAATGCACGGAGTAGAAGCGCTTGGTCTTCTCAAAATGGACTTTCTTGGTTTGCGTAACCTCGATGTCATCACCGACACCATGGCAATGGTGCGCGCCAGCTATGACCCCAACTTCGACATCGATACAGTGTCGTTAACCGACCCTCAAACATTCGACCTCTTGGCTCGCGGCGACACCATTGGCGTGTTTCAGTTAGAAAGCCCGCCCATGCGCGCATTGCTCAAATCGCTTGCGCCGAATGCGCTTGAAGATGTTGCTGCAGTGGTTGCGCTGTACCGCCCTGGTCCAATGAGCGTCAACATGCACTACGACTATGCCGATTATAAAAACGACCGCAAAGAGCCGGTGTATTTCCACCCCGATGCACAAGAATTGCTCAGCGATACGTACGGTCTCATGGTGTACCAAGAGAGCATGATGCGCGTGGCGCAGAAATTTGCTGGCTATTCACTTGCCGAAGCCGACAACTTGCGTAAGGCCTGTGGAAAGAAACTGCCAGAGCTCATGGCAAAAGAACGCGATGGTTTCGAGCTTGGTTGCGAAAACAGCGGATACGGAAAAGTTCTCGGCAAACAACTCTTTGACGTCATTGAAAAATTTGCCGACTACGCATTCAACAAAAGTCACGCATATGGCTATGCGCTCGTTGCATATCAAACTGCATTCCTCAAAGCGCATTACCCAGTGGAGTACGCAGCATGTTTGCTCAGCAGCGTGAAGGGCAACTTCGATAAGGGCGCTATCTATCTCTCCGATGCGCGTGCAAGTGGCATTGCAGTGCGCACTCCCGACATCAACTTGTCGCGTTCCGATTTTATTTCTCTCATGCCTCAGGGCGAGAAGGCAGTCAGCTTTGGTTTGTCTGCTATTCGTAACGTAGGCGAGGGCCTAGTAGAACAAATGTTGGCAGAGCGCGATGCCAATGGTCCGTTTGCAACGTTCCATGAATTCGCAGAGCGCACTCCTGAAACTGTGCTGAATAAGCGCACGGTTGAGTCGCTCATCAAAGCAGGCGCCTTCGACACCCTTGGGCATCCACGCCGTGGGTTACTCATGTCTTTTGAACGTATTCTCGACAGCAGCATCACTCGTCGTCGCGAACGCGATCGCGGCATCATGAGTTTGTTTGGCGATGAAATGGCAAGCGACAATGGCTTTACCGATCGCGTCGAAATCCCTGCTTTAGAGTTCGATAAAACCGATCAGTTGCGCAATGAAAAAGACATGTTGGGTCTCTACGTCTCAGACCACCCGCTCATGGGTATTGAGCATGCATTGCGGCGCAGAATTGATTGCGGAATTGGTGAGGCACGCGAGCGCGATGATGGTTCTTTTGTTATGACCGGTGGCGTCATTACTGGCTTAGCCAAGAAGTACACCAAAAAAGGCGACCAAATGGCCGTCTTTGTTTTGGAAGATCTCGACTCAAGCATTGAAGCCACGGTGTTTCCAAAAACCCTCACCGACTTTGCTCATCTGCTCACCGACGATGCAATTGTTGCCATTCGGGGGCGAATTGACCGCCGTGACGATGCCCGCGTTGGCATCATGGTCACCAAAGTCGAAGTTCTTGAGCACCTCGGTCAAGGCGCACGTGTCGTTACCCTCAAATTGCCCGCTGCAGCCATTAACGAATCAGCCATTGCGCGATTGAAAGGCATTTTGGTGGAATTCCCCGGGGAAGTTCCCGTCTTTGTCGACATGGGAGGCGATGTCACCGTGCAACTTGGCGCGGGCTTCAATGTCAATATCGACAAGGCGATGGGCGATCTCGTTGTCGCATTTGGTGACAGTGTTGTGGTCGCCTAGTGCGATATCAGCATTTTTTTGCCCGTTTTTGTGAAGTTTCTCAACTGATTTGTTCATTGCGTAGGCGCAAGGCAAATCCGCTGGCAGAATGGGGGGCGAATGTGCAGGTTCAGTAAGGAGCATCTGGCGCTATGGCACTAGAGGTCGACACTAGAGACTCATCGGCAATGACCGAGACTGATCTCGAGGAAATGGCCTCCATGGGGGGCGCTTTTGACATGGAATTATTGTCGAAAGCTCAAACAGACTGGGTACTCAATACCACCGCCCGGCTCGATGGCAAATTGCACGGATACAGCTTTTCCACCCTGGAACGTATTGGTGGCACCCCTTGTGTGCTCTTGGGGCTCATGAGCATTAAGCGCACTCCGAAGCGTGACTCAATCTTGAAGGGCCTCATGACCGAGGCCTACCACAGGGCCCTCATGGCTTTCCCCGACGAAGACGTTGTCGTGGGGTCGCGCTTCACGAGCGCTCACGGACTCGAAGCATTCAAGGCTCTGACCGAAATGATTCCTCGTCCTGGGCACCGCGCCGTGGGCGAAGAGCGAGCATGGGGTCGGCGTTTATCGAAGCGTTTTGGTGTCGAGCGCGCTTATGACGAGCAGTCATTCATTGTGAAATCTGCCGGGCAATCTGGCTTTCTCGATCATGAATCAACGAAGCCGGAAAAAATTAATGCCGACATTGCGGCAATGTTTGACAAAGTGGCAGCCAACAAAGGTGGAGCACTCATCGTTCATGGTTGGACCATGACCGAAAGCCTTGTCAAACTCGGCAAATTGCAGTAACCCTCGTGGAGTTTGTGCGCGTTGTCCGTACGCGACACATGACGCGTTCTTTCGCACACACCGCCGTCGCTCGTAGCACAATAAGTGAATTGCTCGATCTTGCTGTGCGTGCACCGAGTGCAGGAAAAACTCTAGGCTGGTCGGTTCTTGTGTTGGAGAACGAAGATGTAAAGACGTTTTGGGATTTATCGTTGCCGCTAGAAAAGCGCGAAAACTTTTCATGGCCACATTTGCTCGACGCGCCAGTCATTATGTTGCCCTTTGCCGATGCGCAAGCCTATGCAGATCGATACGCAGAGCCAGACAAAGCGCATACAGGTCTTGGCGCTTCTATTGAGGCATGGCCAACTCCGTATTGGACCATCGATGCTTCATTTGCGGTCATGACGCTTTTGCTCGGCGCGCACGATATGGGTCTTGGCTCATTATTTTTTGCTGTATTCAATGGTGAAGAAAAAATACGTACACATTTTGGAGTGCCAGATACTCAACAGCTCATTGGGGCTATTGCACTGGGCTGGCCCCGAGAAGAACAAGAACGAGAAGGGCGCAGTGCATCTCGCAAACGACGCAGCGCAGATGAAGTAGCCCACTTTGGGCGATGGCGTTAAGCCAACTGGGTGCGTAACATTTCAGCGTTCTGCGCAGGGGTCATGCATACATTGCGTTCGCATACATAGGCCACGCCTTCGCTGCGACCTTGCCATAGTGGTGAAGTGTCGGGGTTGCCCCATAACACAACAGCATTAGGCCGCCACGACTCACGAACGACGTCTCGCAAGATTGGGCTGTTTCCAGGAATCACAATTTCGGTGATGCCGCTGTTCATGATGTGTAAGGCACTCAATGCATTTCCTGCAGCACTTGGTGCTTTGTGCATTATTTGATCGAGTAATTGCATAATGCGATGCGCATGTTGCTCGTAACGACCTTCGCCGGTCATTGCAGACAGGCGATAGAGCGCAACAGCGGCTGTTGAGTTTGCCGATGGGGTGGCGTTATCGAGCAAATCTTTTTGACGGGCAATGAGTTGCTCGCCATTGTTGCCTGTGGTGAAAAGGCCACCACGTTGCGGATCCCAAAACTCATCGAGAAGTTGGTTGGCTACTTCACATGCATGCTGAGTCCACTTGTTGTCACCTGTTGCTTCGGCAAGGCGAGTAAAGGCATCAATGAGTGCGGCAAGGTCGGCTGCAAGGGAATGATGGCGCGCACGAGGTGTGCCTGTTTCGTGCCAACTGCGTTTCCATGTGCCATCTTCACTGCGTAGCTCACGAATGAGAAATTCGGCATTAGCAATAGCGGCGGCTAGCCACGATTCGTTGTTGAAGGCAGCAGCTGCTTCGGCGAGTGACGAAAGCATGTAGCCGTTCCATTCGGTCAGTACTTTGTCGTCAAGGAGCGGACGTGCTCGTTCTAGTCGCTTAGTGAACATCACTTGCCGGGCAGCCTCAATGCGTTCATTGCGCAAAAGAGAGCCCCGCTCAAAGTGACGAGTGAGAATATTTCTACCTTCGAAATTTCCTGCATTTGTCATGCCATACCATTCAAAAATCTCAGCAGAGAGTTCAGCATCGAAGAGTTCGTGCACTTCGTGCGGCGTCCAAGTGTAGAACCAGCCCTCGTGATGGTGGCCAGACTCATCGGCCGAGTCGGCATCTTCCGCAGAGAAGAAACCACCGTCTGGGTGTGTGAGGTCGCGCAACACGTAGTTGATGGTTTCTTCAACCACTTGTTTGTACCGAGGAAATTGCGTTACTTGGTAGGCATGTAGATACACGCGCACAAGAAGCGCCTGGTCGTAAAGCATCTTTTCAAAGTGTGGTACAAGCCACTCGCGGTCAACGGAGTAACGAGCAAAACCGCCACCCAGGTGGTCGTAGATTCCGCCCGATGCCATGGCGTCGAGTGATGTTGTCGACACGTGTAGAGCAGCAGCGTTGGGATGTGTGGCATTGCTCCGAAGCAACAGATCAATATTCATGGTGGAAGGGAATTTTGGCGCGGCGCCAAACCCGCCCCATTCGCTATCGAACCCACCAACAAGGTGAGTAACTGCACTAGTGACCGTGCTCATACTGGCAACTGCGTTGGAGGGCTCGGCAAACTCGCTGCGTTGGAGCGATTGCATGAGTGCATCAACATTGGTGTCAATATCTTCTCGTCTATTCTCCCAAACGTCGGTAACGGCAGTCATCAATTGCAGGAAAGATGGCTTCGGGAAATAAGT
Organism: Bifidobacterium breve; assembly: GCA_945886445.1. Classification (GTDB taxonomy): domain Bacteria; phylum Actinomycetota; class Acidimicrobiia; order Acidimicrobiales; family Ilumatobacteraceae; genus F1-20-MAGs119. The sequence continues at coordinate 66,097 of CAMCZG010000001.1, forward strand.
GCCACCAAAGAATGGTTTCGCATCGGGCGTCATGAACACGGTCATTGGCCAACCGCCACGCCCGGTCATTGCTTGAACGGCTTCCATGTACACCGCGTCTACATCGGGGCGTTCTTCGCGATCAACTTTAATATTGACGAACAGAGTGTTCATCTGTGTTGCAACATCGTTGTCTTCAAAACACTCATGGGCCATGACATGGCACCAGTGACACGCTGAGTATCCAACCGATAGCAAGATGGGAACATTGCGCTTTCGCGCTTCTGCAAAGGCGTCGTCGCCCCAAGCAAACCAATGGACTGGGTTGTTCTCGTGCTGTCGAAGGTAAGGCGAAACTTCGTTGGCGAGCCTGTTTGTCATCGCTATGCGCCGGTGGCGTGATAGCCGCCATCAACATGGATAATTTCACCTGTTGTGGCGGGGAAGTAGTCAGATAAGAGCGCAACACACGATTTAGCAACGGGAAGGCTGTCGGTGACGTCCCAACCAAGTGGTGAGCGGTCGTCCCAAACATCTTCAAACTTTTTAAATCCAGGAATGGACTTTGCTGCCATTGTCTTCACGGGGCCGGCTGCAATTAAATTAAAACGAATGTTTTGTGGCCCAAGACCGCGCGCTAAGTAGCGACTGGTTGACTCGAGAGCCGACTTTGCAACGCCCATCCAGTTATATGCCGGCCACGCAACGGTGTTGTCGAAGTCGAGCCCTACGAATGATCCGCCAGAAGTCATGAGCGGCACAAATGCATCGGCCAAGGTCTTTAACGAATACGCAGATACTTGAATGGCAACCGATACATCGCTCCACTGTGCTTCCATGATGTCTTCACCAAGGCAATTTGCTGGTGCAAAACCAATGGAATGAAGAACGCCATCTACTGCACCCCAGTGGGCTTTTACCGACGCGCGAACAGAGTCAACGTGAGCCGGGTCAGTGACATCAAATTCAAAAACGGGGGCCTCGTGTGGAAGTTTGCGTGCAGTGCGTTGCGTGAGCGAGAGACCACGACCTGCGCCCGTGAGCACTACTTCTGCCCCTTCTTCTTGGGCAAGTTTCGCTACGCCAAAAGCCAGCGACGCATCGGTGAGCACACCGGTGACAACAATTCGTTTTCCTGTGAGAATTCCCATTCCCTAGACCGTAGTTCACCCGTTCTCGAAGAGGTGGATCTCAAAGTTCTCATCTGTGTGCTTCGTGTGCAAGGCTAAACGAATGTCTTTAGAGCTAACGAGTGTCGGGGTGCTAGGCGGTACGGGGCCAGCAGGTACGGCACTTGCCGCCCGACTTTCCTCCATTGGGTACAACGTGGTCATTGGTTCACGTTCCAGCGAGAGGGCCGAAGAAAAGGCGAAGGAAATTCGTGACGCATGGACAGCACTGAACTTGCCATTGCGTGGAGGATCCAATGAAGAAGCCGCTACATGCGACATTGTGGTGGTTGCCACCCCGTGGGACTCTGCGGCAACAACTGTTCGTGAGCACTCGGTAGCGCTGCGCGGCAAAGTACTCATCAGCATGGCCAACGCACTCGTGCGCGTGGGGCATGAATTCCAACCTTTGGTACCACCGCGAGGAAGCGTGGCAGCACATGTGCAAGTAGCCGCCCCCGACTCCTACGTTGTCGCCGCTTTTCACCATTTGCCAGCAAAGGAATTAGGACACCTCGGCGATCCCATCGATAGCGACGTGCTGATTTGCTCCGATCACAAAGCGGCTATTGAAACGGTGAGTGAAATGGTGCGTCGCATTCCAGGCTGTCGTCCGCTCGACTCAGGCGAACTGTCTAATGCCACTGCCATTGAGGCTTTCACCGCAGTATTGTTGCAACTTAATATTCGATACAAAACCAGAGCCGCACTAAAGCTCAATGGGATCAAAGGAGATCCTCGGGCGTGATGCGCTTATTTGATACCGCACGTAATGCAGTGGTGCCATTTGAACCTCAGCCGCAAGTGCTGATGTACACCTGCGGCATTACGCCCTACGATGCAACACATCTTGGTCACGCAGCCACCTTCATGGCATACGACATTTTGCAGCGGCGCCTCATCGACTTAGGGCATACAGTGAAGTGTGTACGCAATGTCACCGATGTAGACGACCCACTTTTCGCAAAAGCTAAAGAACTCGGCGTCCATTATCTCGATCTTGCCGCAGGTGAAGAAGCACGTTTCAATGCCGACATGGAAGCTCTCAACATGCTGCCAATGAGCAGTACCCCGCGAGCATCATCGGCAATTCCCGATATTCGTGGCTTCATTGGCATGGTGCTCGATCGCGGCTTTGCCTATCAGGCAGGCGGAAATGTGTATTTCGATGTCAGCAAGTTCCCCAGTTTTGGTTCGGTCTCGAACTACAGCGAAGAGTTCATGGTGGAACTTGCCAATGAGCGGGGAGGCAATATTGCAGACCCTAATAAACGCCATCCGCTCGACTTTGTCTTGTGGCAAACAAGCGCGCCCGATGAACCGGCATGGGAAACAATGTGGGGTGCTGGTCGACCCGGCTGGCATATTGAATGTAGTGCTCTTGCTTTGCGTGAATTAGGTACAACCATCGACCTGCATGGTGGTGGAAGCGATCTTATTTTCCCGCATCACGAGTGCGAACGTGCGCAATCGGAAGCTGCAACAGGCGCACCGTTCGTGCGTCACTGGATGCACGTTGCAATGGTGTCAATGGACGGGCACAAGATGTCTAAGAGCCGTGGCAATTTAGTTTTTGTCGATGCTCTGCGTAAAGAGTGGGATCCGCGAGTAATACGACTCGGTCTTATTGCTCATCACTATCGCATTGAGTGGGAATGGAACACGAGCATCATGCCCGAAGCACTTGCACGACTGCAGTTGTGGCAGAGCGTTTCACACGATGCGAAAACAGCAAAATCACCAGAGTCAATAGCAGTTCTTGTGGAGGTGAGAGCAGCACTAGACGACGATCTCAATTCACCTCTCGCGCTACAACTCATCGACTCTGCAGCACGAGCACGGGTCAATGTGGTTACTGTGGCTGAACTTCTTGGTGTTCAGTTATAAATCGCAAGACAAATTAGACCTTCCCTTACGACCTACGCTCTAGACTCTCGGTGATGTCTGTATTGTCTATTTCCCTGCCCGATGGTTCTGCTCGCGAATTGCCAGCCGGGTCTACAGTGGCCGATCTTGCGGCCAGTATTGGCTCTCGTTTGGCAAAAGCAGCTCTTACTGGTGTGGTCAATGGGTCTGAAGTCGACCTCAACGTGGCCTTAGCCAACGGTGATGTCGTTTCCATTGTGACTGCCGATTCCGATGCGGGGCGACACGTTCTGCGTCACTCCACTGCACATGTTTTGGCCCAAGCGGTGACGCAACTGTTTCCTGGAGCAAAATTTTCCGTTGGCCCTGCAATTGAAGATGGTTTCTATTACGACTTTGACCTTCCCGAAGGTCGCACCTTCAGTGAGACAGATCTTGTTGCCATCACCTCGCGGATGAAAGAAATTGTTTCTGCAAATCAGCCTTTCACCCGGTCAGAAGTGTCGGCACGCGATGCGTTGAAAATTTTCTCCGATCAGCCCTACAAATGTGAAATCATTGAACGCGTTACCTCTGGCTCTGCCGATGGTGTAGACGCCGATGAAGTGGGCAGTGGTGACGCCATCAGCGTGTATCGCAATAGCCCTGAATTCGTCGACCTCTGCCGTGGTCCTCACGTACCAACAACGGGAAAACTCGGACACTTCGCGCTCATGAAAGTTGCCGGTGCGTATTGGCGCAGCTCCGATAAAGGGCCCATGCTGCAACGCATTTATGGCACGGCTTGGGAATCGAAATCTGCATTAGAAGAACACCTCAATCGTCTGATTGAAGCGGAAAAGCGAGATCATCGTCGTCTTGCTGTTGAACAAGATCTGCTGTCGTTTCCACAAGAACTTGGTGGAGGTTTGGCGGTGTGGCATCCAAAGGGTGCCATCGTGCGCAAATTAATGGAAGATTACAGTCGCGACCGGCATCAGTCGGGCGGATATCAGTTCGTTTTTACTCCGCATCTTGCTAATGCGAATTTGTTCCAAACTTCAGGCCACCTCGATTTTTATAAAGATGGCATGTACCCACCCATGGAAATGGATAACGGTACGTATTACCCCAAGCCAATGAACTGCCCCATGCATTGTCTGATTTATCGGGGAAGACAACGCAGTTACCGCGAACTGCCGCTGCGACTTTTTGAACTCGGAACTGTCTATCGCTACGAGCGTGCTGGAACTTTGCATGGTTTGTTGCGTATTCGTGGATTCACGCAAGACGACAGTCATATTTTTTGCACCGAAGATCAAATGGCCGATGAAATTACCTCCCTGCTCGATTTCGTTATGTCGGTGTTACGACGTTTTGGATTCGAAGATTTTGAATTCAATTTGTCTACACGTGACCCCAATAAGTCGGTAGGTTCCGACGACATTTGGGAAAAGGCAACCGCGGCACTACGTGAAGGACTCGACAGGCATGGAGTGGTGTACAAAATCAAAGAAGGCGACGCCGCTTTCTATGGACCTAAAATTGACATAGACGTACGTGACGCCATTGGTCGTAAGTGGCAATTATCAACTATTCAGTGCGACTTCAACTTGCCAGAGCGATTCAAATTGGAATATGTAGGAGCCGACAGTGGTCGCCATCAGCCCATCATGTTGCATCGTGCACTCTTTGGATCCGTCGAGCGTTTCTTCGGAGTGTTGTTAGAGCATTATGCAGGTGCGTTACCCACCTGGCTTGCGCCAGTTCAGGTGCGTATCTTGCCAGTGGCTTCTGCTCACGAAGAGTACGCAGCAGAGCTGCGCAGTCAGTTCGCCAACGCAGGTCTTCGTGTCGATGTGGTTCATGCTGACGATCAACTAGGCAAGCGCATTCGTAATGCGAAGCTCGAGAAGTTGCCCTATGTATTGGTAGTAGGTGACGACGATGTCGCGCATCATTCAGTTGGAGTGAACCCACGTGGTGGAGAAGTTGAACGAGATGTTCTTGCTCACGACTTTCTTGCCCGTGTGCTTGCCGAAATTGCTGAAGATTCAGCAGCGAAGTCCTGAGCGATGTTGGAACACTTATGGAATGGATGGCGATCCGCTTACGTTCAGCAGTGGAGTGAGAGCGCTGGCAGCCCACCTGTGCCAACAACGGGTTCTGTATTTACTCAGATTTTGAACAGTGGTCTGAGCGATGATGAGTCACACATTGTTCACCGAGGAAATTCATGTTTTGCCATCATGAATGCATTCCCATATGCATCTGGACATTTGTTAATTTTGCCGTACCGCGAAGTTGCTGACCTTGAAGATCTTTCTGGAGAAGAAGCACAAGAGCTCTGGGCAACAGTGACAACTGCAGTACAGGTACTGAAGTCGGTGTACCAACCGCAAGGACTCAATGTTGGAATTAATCTTGGACCGCCTGCCGGAGGAAGTGTTTCTCAACATCTTCACGTCCATGTCGTTCCACGATGGATTGGCGATGCAAATTTCATGACAGCTGTGGCAAATACGCGTACATTGCCTGAAGCAATAGGAGATTCTGCACAGCGCATCCGTGCTGCTTGGCAAAAGTTCGGTAACGTGGGCACGTGAGCCACGACGAAATACGCGACCAACTTCCCGATGACCTCAATGTTGCAGCGTTCTCGGGACCTTATGAGTTTCCCGACAATAGCCGTCGTCGCACCCCTGGTTATCTCTATGTTGGTGTTGCCTTAGCGTGCCTTGCTTTTCGCGCCTTTGGACCATCTGACAGTGCACTTGTAGGTAAGGGTTGGATAGGCGCGGCAATTCTGCTCGGGGCGTTCGGACTCTTCAGTATTTCGTCGGGTTGGCGCATGACTGTTGATGAAAAGCACGCACTTGTATTAGCAACACGTGCCATTGGCTTCCCGGTTGGCCATGCATCAGCGCAGCAAGTGTGGCGCGGGTTTCGTAGCCGACCCACGTGGCGCGTGTTTTGTTACAGCGCAGAAGACCCTCCAATGCGACGTGGGCTAGTGCTCGTCGATGCAATCAATGGCTCTGTGGTGGAGAAACTGACAGAGGCGAATCCCGATTTTCCGGAAAGCATAAAGTAGTATTTCGTTATGTTCGACGGTCATTTTCGTGAGCAGGTAGAACGTGCAGTGAAGCCAATGGGCGAGTCTTTGCGCAAGGTGGGTGTTACTCCCGATCTGCTCACGGTTGCCGGATTGCTCCTCGCGGTTGCTGCAGGAATATCTGTAGGTGCGGGTGCGTTACGTCTTGGCTTATTGCTTGTGATCTTGGCTGCGTTGCCCGACCTCCTCGATGGGGCAGTGGCTAAGGCCGGAAACACCGCTAGTCAACGTGGAGCATTTTTCGACTCGGTCATCGATCGTGTCACCGATGCATTGCTGCTCGGTGGTGTTGCCTGGTACCTGGCATCAAATGACAGTGCGCACATGTCGGTGTTGCCTTTTGCAGTCATGGCAGTGTCGGCAACTATTAGTTACGAACGTGCGAAAGCAGAATCGTTAGGTTTGCAGGCCAAAGGCGGGCTCATGGAGCGCGCCGAACGAATTATCTTGTTGTGTCTTGGTTTGTTGTTCGACAATTTACTTGTGCCCATTTTGTGGATCATGTTGGTACTCACGACAATTACTGCTGTGCAACGCTTCGTCAAGGTGTGGAAGCAAGCGGCAGTAGCGCCGGCAACAGAGGTAAAGATTGAAGAGCGTTTAGCACGCCGTGAAACAAAGTATGCGGTACGCCAAGAACGTCGACATTCCAACCGCCGTTCCACTTCGCGCTAGAGGGCACCTTGGCCACAACGCGTGAATCTGTCACCGATGCATTCACCGTTGGTTCGTATCGTCTTGCATCTGTATTGGCGAAGGTTTCGCCTGGACCAATGGCATATGGCGTAGCCAAACTTGTGGGTCATTTGGCTGCGGTGTCGCTGCAGTCGCGTCGAGCCATTATTGAACGACACATACGCCGTGTGCGACCCGACTATTCCGAATCGCAAGTGCGCAAGGCAACTCAAGGCGCCTTCGATAGTTACTCACGTTATTACGTAGAGAGTTTTCGCCTTCCATCTCTGTCTGCCGATGTTGTCGACGCGACCTTCACCCTCGACGGCTTTGACGCCATTACCGATTCTTTAAAAGATGGAAACGGGGCCATTCTTGCGTTGCCGCACCTCGGGGGTTGGGAGTGGGCCGGTCGTTGGCTGTGTGATCAGGGAGTAAAGACAACAGTTGTTGTAGAAGCCTTGCAACCTCCAGAACTTTTTGAATGGTTTGTGAGCCTAAGAACCAAGTTGGGAATGAATGTTGTTCCTCTTGGACCAAATGTTGCGGGCGAAGTTTTGAGGGCATTGCGCAACAATGAAGTGGTGTGCTTGTTGTGCGACAGAGATCTACAAGGTGGAGGAGTGCCAGTCAATTTCTTTGGTGAAAGTACAACTCTTCCCGCAGGGCCAGTTACTTTGTCATTGCGTACCAATGCTCCCGTTTTTCCCGTAGCTGTATATTTCACAGAGGCCTATAACGGACATCATGCAGTCATTCACCCGGCAATGCATTTCGAACGATCGGGAAAGTTGCGAGAAGACGTGCGAGTAGGCACACAAGCTCTTGCAAAAGAATTAGAAACACTTATTTGGGCAGCGCCAGAACAGTGGCATCTCTTTCAGCCAAATTGGCCGAGTGACCCCGGCTTTGTGGCGAAAAGCAATAACGCTTAGCGCTACGACAAAAATTCTCGTACTTCAGATAACGCTTGGGCGTTAACGGAATACCACACCCAGGTTCCGCGCTTTGTTCCAGTAATCAGTGCAGCCTCTCGCAATATTTTGAGGTGATGGCTGATGGTGGGTTGAGACCTTTGCAATTCATCAACAAAAGAACATGCGCATACTTCTTGGCTAGGGTCACGGGCAATGAGGGTAAAAAGCTTGAGTCGAATGGGGTCACCTAATGCTGAAAAGACCTTGGCGAGCGTCACGGCATCTTTGTTGGTGAACGTTGATGTGCTTTGTGGTGAACAACATGCAGCAATGGCTGCGCGACGGGAAGTATGTGTTATATTGATAACTGTCAATATAACAAATAATCACTGCTTTCACTAGCTCAGGAGCCTGTATGTCACGAGTCCAACTCGCGCTCAACGTCGATGATCTCGATGCCTCAATTGCCTTCTATTCCGCAATGTTTCAAGTAGAGCCGCACAAGGTGCGTTCTGACTATGCAAACTTCATTGTTGACAACCCACCACTCAAACTCGTTCTCATTGCAGGCAAGGGCGAGCCCGGAACAATGAACCATGTTGGTGTTGAAGTAGAAACAACTGCTGAAGTGGTGCAGGCCGCTGAATTAGCTGAGACCGCAGGAATTGCCACCACATTGCAAGAAAAAGAGACCTGCTGCTACGCACTGCAAGACAAGGTCTGGATTCATGGACCCAACTTGTCGTGGGAGATCTACACGGTGCTCGACGAAAATGCGGGCGCAGGCTCAATGGCAATGCCACGCCAAGCGCTACAACCAATCGATTTCATTGGCGTATCTGGCGATGCTTGCGCGCCTGGAGATGCTTGCTGCCCAACGGAGGCGTGAAATGAAAACGTTGCACCGTCGCTTGCTGGCCGAGTTTTTGGGAACGTGTGGAATTGTTCTTGTTGTTGTTGGATCCGGAATTATGGCGGAACGACTATCGCAAGACGTCGGCGTTCAATTACTAGCCAATACCATTGCAACAACGGGTGGCTTGCTTTTGTTCATTTATCTTTTCAGTTCAATTTCTGGTGCGCAGTTCAACCCAGTAGTAACGGCTACTGAATATTTCGACAAGCGAATCAACGCTGGCGATGCCATCCAATATGTTGTTGCGCAAGTAGCAGGAGCTTGTGCTGGAGCAATGATTGCCAACATTATGTTTTCACTCGATGTGGTGAACCTTTCCACCAAGGTGCGTTCGGGCGTTCCGCAGTATGTAGGTGAGGTAGTAGCTACTGCAGTGTTAATTCTGCTCATTCAAGGTTGCATTCGCACAAACAGAACCACGGCAATTCCGTACTTAGTTCCTGCATGGATCACCGCTGCGTATTGGTGCACGTCTTCAACCAGTTTTGCTAATCCGGCAGTGAGCGTGGGGCGTTCTTTGTCGAACACTTTTGCTGGTATTCGCCCGAGTTCCGTACCGATGTTTGTTGTTGCACAGTGCATTGGTGCAGTTGTTGGTGTGCTTTTGGCCCGCGGTGTTTTTATAGACGAAAGCAAGTCATCACAATGAGTAAATCATTTGGCATTCTTTTTTTGTGTGTGCACAATGCTGGTCGGTCTCAAATTGCTGCTGCTTTAACGCGCAGCTTGGCAAGTGCAAATGTTGTGGTTTTGTCAGGCGGTTCTGCGCCTGCGAGCAGCGTGAACCCAATGGCGCTGGCCGCAATGGAAGAGTTGAGCATTTCACTTGCCGACGAACAACCGAAAAAGTGGACCATGGAGATGTTGCACGAAGTAGATGTGGTCATCTCAATGGGCTGTGGCGATGACTGCCCGATTCTGCCAGGAAAAGAACGTCTCGATTGGGAAATTACAGACCCCGCCGGACAAGACCTCAATTTTGTGCGCGGTGTACGCGATGAAATTCGACTTCGTGTAGAAGATTTTCTTCGAGAACGCAGTTTGTTAGCTATACAAAGCAATTAATTCATTAATTGCTTTAGCTTGGCCGCCTGTAGTTGAAGACATCACAGCAATAGGGGTAACGCCGGTTGCGTACCACGCTGCAATTCCTTCACGTACACGGTCTGCAGACCCGCTGAGCGTGCAGTCATCAAGCCATTTGTTGCTCATGGCGCTCGGTATTTCATCTCGTTTTCCTGCAGCCAGGAGCACCTCAACAGCATCCATTTCTTCTTGGTAGCCAGCTTCGCGCCAATAGTTCCGGTAGTTCGGCAAAGTGACGTAACCAGTGAGGGTTTTTCGATTAATTGCACGAGCCGCATCAATGTCGTCATCAATCACTGTAGGAATCATGTTCGATAGAAAAAATGCTGATGGTAAGTGTGCTTCATTGCGTTTGAGTTGAGCGGGTGTGAAGCTCAAAGAGGCATTAGCCCAAATTGCTCCATTGCCGATCTCGCCAGCAAGTTGGAGCATCTTGTCGCGCAGTGCAGCTAGGTAAATAGGTGGCAGCGCGCCTGAGAACTTTTCCTGAGCGCGCATGGCCTCTACGTAGTTGCGAATATCAGACAGCGGTTTTCCTGTTTCCACACCCAGACGTTGAACAACAGGGCCATGACTGACGCCAATGCCGAAACCAAATCGTCCGCCTGACACTTCATGAATGTGGGCGGCAGTGTTCGCGGCCTCAACAGGGTGGTTGTAGTAGATGGGTTGGATCGAGGTCCAGTACCGCAGTGTGGAGGTGGTGTGGGCAAGAGATACGCACAGACCCATGGTTGCACCCAGGCTGGGGCAAGCAAGTCCGGCAAAGCCAAATGAATCCAAGCGACTGGCTAACTCCAAAATAGTGGAGCGTTTTGTTGGGCTCGCAACAAGCGAAACCGCAGGAAGGCCCGTTGACGGAAGAGAATCATGCAAAGTCATGACGAGACGGTACCCGATACTCGCTACCGTAGAGATGTGTCGGACCAAGATAATGCCCCCATGCTGCGCATTGGCATGATGTGCCCGTACAGCCTGTCGTTGCCCGGAGGCGTGCAAATGCAGGTTCTCGGTTTAGCCCGTGAATTGCGGGCGATGGGCCATGAGGTGCGTGTGCTTGGGCCGTGTGATGGTGCACCACCAGAACCATTTGTCACTCCGTTGGGCAAGAGCCTTCCCACTGCAGCGAACGGTTCAGTAGCCCCCATCGCTCCCGACCCATCTGCTGCGCTGCGTACCATTCGCGCCTTGAACGACGAAGCATTCGATGTCATTCATCTTCACGAGCCCATTGCCCCAGGTGTCACCATGACGGCGTTGATGTTGCGTCTTGCACCCACGGTAGGAACATTCCACGCTGCAGGTGATTCGGCAAGTTATAAGTATGTCAACAAACCAAGTCGATGGCTTGCCTCGCGAATTGATATTCGTGTTGCAGTATCGAAAGACGCCGAACTTTTAGCAAGTCGGTATCTCGGTGGCAGTTATGAGATTTTGGGTAATGGCATTGAAATCAATCGGTATGTCAAAGAAGCGATGTCAACCGATAAGTACGCGAAATCAAAAACACCAACGATCTTTTTCTGTGGACGCCATGAGCCGAGAAAAGGTCTCGATGTTCTTTTGCAAGCCATGCAATTTCTTCCATCAGACGTTGAATTGTGGATTGCATCAGATGGCTCAGACACAGAACGTTTGAAGCGGGAATGGGCCCATGACCCACGTGCGAAGTGGTTGGGTCGCATTAATGATGATGAAAAAATTCGTCGCATGCAGGAAGCAACCGTATTTTGTGCTCCTTCACTGCACGGTGAATCTTTCGGGGTGGTACTTCTTGAAGCAATGGCGGCAGGAACTCCTGTGGTGGCAAGCAATATTGCTGGTTATCAAAATGTTGCAACGCACGATGTAGATGCACTTCTCGTTGAACCAGGCGACGAGCGTGGTTTAGCAAGTGCGTTAGCCAAGGTGATGACCAATTCGCGTTTGTCGACACGACTCATTGAGGCCGGACAAATTCGAGTAGATGAGTCTTCTATGCGTCATCTCGCCGAGAAATATGTTGCTGTTTATCGCAGGGCCTTGGAAATGGAGCAAAATGGGCAAGGCGACGGCTATGCCCATCGTCAGTCGCCCGGCACATCGCAGGGTCGTTGGCGTCTGAGCCGTATGCTGGCATTCTTCAAACATCTACTCCTGCGGAAGTAAAATATGGCCAATACCCAACAACGCAAGAAGCCCTCAACTTCTTCTCGCAACAGTTCTCCTCAGCGGCAACAGGCTCGCCCAGCCCAAAAGACTCCTGTCGCAAAACCAGTTCCAGCAAAAGTTGCTTCGCCTGCCAAAGCGGCTGTGGTCAAACTGGAGAAGAGGTTTTCGCTCAAGCCATACTTTCTTCTTCTCGGGGCCTTTGTCGGCGTTCTTATTGGTGTGGTACCAACGCTTGTCTTAGGGCTTGTTGTGTTGCTCCCAATTTTCGTTGTCCTTGGGGCCGGTTTTGGTTTGGTTGTGTATCGGCGAGCAGTAGCGCAGAGTTTTTCTCTCATGAATTCCTTTGTGACCTCACAAGAAATTAACAGCGAAGATCATCCTCGACTCTTTAACTTGCTCGAAAGCTTGTGTGCGGTTTCTGGAGTATCGGTGCCAGTTGTTGGCGTAACAACCGATGCAACTGTTAATGCTTATGTGGTCGCAGACCCACTTGGCGTTGAACAAAGCCACGTCGTTTTCACCGAGGGCGCATTGCGAGTCATGGAGCGCATCGAATTAGAAGGTTTCGTTGCTGCATGTTTGGCAAGAATGAAATCTGGGCGACTCGAATTGCAAACAGAAACGGCTGGTGTAGTTGCAGCGCTTGGAAAGTTCATTCCTTCTGGTCTTGCACGCAAGGCACTTGAAGCGTGTTTCGTTACGCAAGATGTTTTTGATTCCGATATCAAGGCCTGCGGCATCACGCGCTTTCCGCCAGGCCTCATTGCTGCTTATGAGAAAATGTCTGCTGAGTCAACAGTCACATCGGGTGTGAATCCGTTGAATATCCATCTCTGGTTGGCAAACCCAAGGAGCACATTTTCAGCAAACTCATCGAATTCATCGGTAAGCGGTGCATCGTCTTCTACAGTTATAGGAAGTGAAGTTGTGCACCCTGCACTAGCCACGCGATTGGCATTACTCCGGGAGATATAAAAGTTGAAGTCATCAGTGAAGTTGAATATGCGTTTCATCTCAGCAGTTGTTGTAGCCGGCGGCTTAGCGCTCGCAGCCTGCGGCGGTAGTTCCACAACTTCCGATACCGAACCTGGCTATGGCGATGGTTCGCTGGTGTCAGAGCTCTCCGGGCCAACCACTACCTTGCCAGCGCCAGAGGTCATGCCACTTACTGGTTTGCCTATCACTGATGCAGCAACTTCCATTCGTCCTGCACTTGTTGCGAAGATCGATAATCATCCAGCGGCACGCCCGCAGTCGGGGCTCAATGCGGCCGACATTGTTTATGAAGAAAACGTAGAGCAACTCACGCGGTTAGCTGCAGTGTTTCATACCAATGCTCCAACAAGCGTCGGTCCTATTCGTAGTGGTCGCACACAAGACGTTGCGTTGTTCTCGGCTTATTTGAATCCGCTTTTTGTATGGAGTGGTGGCAACAGCAAAGTGTCCTCTGCAGTTAAGAATTCACCTTTGGTGAACATGGGCGCTTTGATTGCTTACAAACAAGGCGGTTATCGCCGAGAATCAGGTCGCAAGGCTCCGCACAACTTGTATGCCGATGCCGAAAAAATATACACACTTACTCCAAAAGGTGCCTCACGCCCGCCGCAGCAATTTGTGTACCGTGGCGATAGCGATGCAATGCCAACTTCTGCATCGTCGTCCGCTGGCCTGCATCTCTCGATGGACGGTGTTCAAGTGTCGTGGATGTGGGACACAGCATCGTCGTCGTACATGCGATGGAGCGGCAAAGATAAGCATCTCGATGCAGACAAAACTCAAGTAGCAGCGAAAAATGTGGTGGTCATGTACATGGTGTACAAGGCGAGCGCAGCCGATGTGCGCAGCCCTGAAGCACAAAGCGTGGGTGAAGGCGATGCATGGATCTACAGCAATGGATCGCTCGTCAAGGGCAAATGGGCGCGTGCCCTTGCAACCGATGTCTTCACCCTCACCGATTCTGCAGGTGCTCCTGTCAAGCTCACACCAGGCAATACATGGATTGAACTTCCTCGCCTCAATAAGGGTGCCGATATTCCTACAGGGTCTGATCCAGCAAAAATCAAGTTCCCGTAAGACACATCGCGCCTCGCTAGGTACGATAGAGACATGACTTCTACATCTTCGAACTCCGGCTCAATGCGTGTGAATCGCGGTCTTGCAGAAATGCTGAAGGGTGGCGTCATCATGGATGTGGTCACGCCTGGGCAAGCAAAAATTGCTGAAGATGCCGGAGCATGTGCAGTCATGGCTCTTGAGCGCGTACCTGCCGACATTCGTCGCGATGGAGGCGTAGCTCGAATGAGCGATGTTGAGATGATTGAAGGCATTCAAGCAAGCGTCAGCATCCCAGTCATGGCGAAAGTTCGCATTGGTCATTTCGTTGAAGCACAAATTCTTCAATCATTAGGTGTTGACTTTATAGATGAGTCTGAAGTACTCACCCCGGCTGACGAGGCTCATCACATCGATAAATTTAATTTCACTGTTCCTTTTGTATGTGGTGCTACCAACCTTGGTGAAGCGCTACGACGCATCAGCGAAGGTGCGTGCATGATTCGTTCCAAGGGTGAGGCAGGAACAGGAAACATTGTTGAAGCAGTGCGGCACCTGCGCAGCATTATTGGCGATATTCGGCGCATCACGCAGGCCGATTCTGCCGAATTATTCGATTGGGCAAAGAAACTGCAGGCGCCTTTGCCATTAGTGCAAGAAGTTGCAGAACTCGGGTGGCTTCCAGTGCCAATGTTCTGTGCCGGCGGCATTGCAACACCTGCAGATGCAGCGTTGGCAATGCAGTTAGGTGCTGAAGCAGTATTTGTTGGCTCAGGAATTTTTAAGAGTGATGATCCAGCCCCGCGTGCCCGAGCCATTGTTGAAGCAACTACTCATTTCCGTGATGCAAGTATTTTGGCAAAGGTCAGCCGCGGTTTAGGTGCCCCAATGACCGGCATTGCGATGGATGAAATTAATCAGCGCTATGCAGAGCGTGGTTGGTGACCTCAAGTAGAGGTCACGAAAGCCCATGCCCATCGTCGGAGTTTTAGCTCTTCAAGGCGCGTTCCATGCCCACGTTAAAGCACTGAGCCAACTCAATGTTGAAGTGCGCGAAGTGCGTTTGCCTCACGATCTAGATGGTGTCGACGGGGTGGTGCTGCCAGGTGGGGAAAGCACCACAATGTCGCAGTTGCTCTTGTCGAGTGGCGTTTTCGATGTTCTTACTCAGCGTATTGCTGATGGACTGCCCACAATGGGTACTTGTGCTGGCCTTATTCTTCTTGCTGAGCGAGTACTCGATGCGCGCCCCGACCAGGTGAGTTGCTCAGTTCTCGACGTCACGGTGCGTCGCAATGGATACGGGCGTCAAATTAATAGTTTCGAAACCGATATTGCCGTGACAGGGCTCGAAACTCCTTTCACCGCAGTCTTTATCCGTGCTCCCATCATTGAAGAGGTGGGTGGTGGGGTAGAAATTCTTGCTGTGCACAACGGTGTACCAGTAGCCGTGGCTTCGCAAAATGTTCTCGCCGCGTCATTCCACCCAGAACTCACCAGCGATGTACGATTTCATGAACTTTTTCTCCATATGATTTCGTCGGCGAGCACCGTTCGGTAACAAGTACACCTATAAGGGCAGGGAATATGTCAGGCCATTCCAAATGGGCAACGATCAAACACAAAAAGGCTGCTGTCGATAAGAAGCGTGGAAAGCTTTTTGCCAAGATGGCTCGTCAAATTGAAGTTGCAGCTCGTGAAGGTGGTGGTGACGCAGAAACCAATGCGGCACTGCGAACAGTTGTGCTGAAGGCAAAAGCCGGACAAATGACAAATGAGGCTATTGATCGCGCAGTTAAGCGTGGAAGCGGCGAAGCAAATGGTGCGAACTATGAATCCATCACCTACGAAGGCTATGGGCCAGGTGGTGTTGCAATGTTGGTAGATGTGCTCACCGACAATCGCAATCGCACAGCGTCAGACGTGCGCCTTGCTTTCTCGAAATTTGGTGGTTCCATGGCCGAGCCCGGAGCAGTTGGTTGGCAGTTTTCGCGTAAAGGCGTCATCATCGTCGACGGGGCTGCCTCAGAAGATGATGTAATGACTGCCGCGCTTGAATCTGGTGCTGACGATATTGAACGCGATGGCGATGTGTGGCGCGTGACAACAGAGCCATCGGCAATGTGGAACGTTAAAATTGCACTGGAAGCAGCGAAGTTCACAGTGCTCGATGCGGAAAGTACCATGGTGTCCGACACGTCAATTCCGGTATCTGATGTTGAAGATGCGCGCAAAGTTCTGCGCATCATGGACATGTTGGAAGACAACGACGATGTTCAAGACGTGTATTCAAATTTCGATATAGCGGAAGAAATTATGGCGGAGATGGATCAATGAGTATTTCAGTTGGAGACCAAGCACCCGATTTTTCACTGGTAGGCACAGGCAATGTGACCCACTCGTTAAATGCTTATAAAGGGAAAACAGTTGTTCTTGTGTTTTACCCGGGCGACAACACCCCTGTGTGCACCAAGCAGCTTGTGTGTTACAACAATGAACTTGCACAATTCAGTGAGTTAGACGCGCAGGTTCTTGCTCTCTCGGCGCAAGATCTCGAGAGTCACGAAAAATTTGCGGCCCAACACGGTTTCCAGTTTCCGCTGCTAGCCGATACGGAAAAATCGGTTGCCCGTGCATACGGAGTTCTGGGGCCACTCGGCATTCCACGGCGCAGCATTTTCGTCATCGACGCCTCTGGGGTGGTCCGCTATGTGCACAGGGCCCTTGTGGGGGTTACGTTTCGCCCGGTGGAAGAACTGGTTGCCGCTATTTCCGCAGCAAATGCTTAACTTCACCAACCTATTTGGCTACAATCAAACATATGTTCGTACCAGAAAAGGCTCCTCAAGCGTCGCCTGTTGTCCTGGGCATCGACCCGGGCCTCACGCGGTGTGGTTACGCGGTCCTGCGGCGTACCTCTGGGGGGAAATACGAGGCCGAAGCACTAGCGCTCGGGGTCATACGTACTGAACCGAGCGAACACCTGGCAAATCGTCTTGCTCAGGTGCATGAAGACATCACCGATCTCCTTGCCGAATTTTCACCAGATGCTGTTGTCATCGAGCAGGTGTTTCTCCACCACAACGTACGTACCGCAATGAGCGTTGCACAAGTCAGTGGAGTGGTGTTGTCGCTAGCCGCGCTAGCCGGCTGTGCGGTGGCCCAATACACGCCTACTCAGGTAAAAGCTGCTGTTGCCGGCTGGGGTCAAGCCGATAAAACACAAATTCAAAAAATGGTGAAGGCGCGACTCGGTTTGGCGTCGCTCCCACAACCAGCAGACGCCGCCGATGCCGCTGCGTTGGCCTTGTGTCATCTTGCAATGTCGCCAGCTCTTTCTGGGGCCAACACGCGTATTTCACGCAGGGTTGCTTCATGATCGGATCCTTGCGCGGAACAGTGCTCGAGCGCAATGCACCTGCCCATGTGCTTGTTGAAGTGTCAGGTGTGGGGTACATCGTGACGGTGACCCCAAGAGTTTTTGGTGAGCTTGAGCCCACCACAGCTTGCTTTTTATATGTCCATCATCAAGTTCGTGAAGATGCGCAAACGCTATTCGGTTTCCTTTCGCGTGAAGAACGTGACAGCTTTCAAATTCTCATTGCGGCTCACGGGGTGGGGCCATCAATGGCAATGGCTGTTTTGGCGACGCACTCTCCAAAAGGGCTGGCGAACATCGTCATTACCTCCGATCTTGCAGCTCTCACAATGGTGCCAGGAGTCGGTAAAAAAACCGCCGAACGACTTCTCGTTGAATTACGTGGCAAGTTCGACATGCTCGATTTGCCAAGTATCAGCGGAGCAGAATCGCACGGCACTTCGTCACTCGGAGATTTACGCGAAGCGCTCGTCGGATTGGGCTACGACAACGAGGAAATTCGTTCTGTCCTTTCTGAATTGAATCCTGCAACAGATGCCACGTTGGAAAAGGTGTTGCGCGATGCCCTGCAAATTCTCGGAGCTCGACGTGCGTGACGAATTTGTTGATCCGCATATATTGACGCCGCATCACACGGAACGTGAGGTGGAAATGGAGAGCGAAGAGACGGGGTTGCGCCCGCGGCTCCTCGACGACTTCATTGGCCAACGAGAGCTCAAAGAACATTTACGTATCGTTCTCACCGCGGCGCGCCAACGTTCGCAAGCGGCCGACCATGTGCTGTTGGCAGGTCCACCAGGGCTAGGTAAAACCACCATGGCATGCATCATCGCCGAAGAGATGGGTGCAAAATTGCACATCACTTCGGGCCCCGCGCTCGAACGTGCCGGCGACCTTGCCGCAATCCTCACCAAACTTGGCGAACATGACGTGTTGTTCATCGACGAAATTCATCGGCTGTCGCGTTCAGTTGAAGAAATTATGTATCCAGCGATGGAAGATTTCCAAATAGACATTGTTGTAGGCAAAGGCCCTGCAGCATCATCTATTCGCTTATCGCTACCGCCGTTTACATTGGTAGGCGCGACCACTCGCACCGGAATGATTACTGGTCCTTTGCGTGACCGTTTCGGTTTAGTAAGCCGGCTCGACTTTTACGATGAAGAAGAACTCACCGCAATTGTTCTGCGCGCTGCTCGCATTTTAAATATCACCATCGATGGCGATGGTGCAGCACAAATTGCACGTCGCAGTCGGGGAACTCCACGAATCGCAAACCGACTATTACGTCGTGTGCGCGATTATGCAGAAGTGAATCACCCAACACCGTCGGGTGAGGGAATAATTGATGCAGGTATTGCGGCCGATGCACTGGTTCTTTTCGGAGTCGATGCTCGCGGGCTCGACAAAGTAGACCGCGCCATTCTTTCTGCGCTATGCAAACAATTTGGTGGAGGCCCCGTTGGGCTCACTACGTTGGCTATTAGCGTCAGTGAACAGCCTGAAACGCTTGAAGATGTCTACGAGCCATTCCTCATCCAGCAAGGCTTCTTGTCGCGTACTCCGCGCGGTCGTATTGCAATGCCGGCGGCTTTTGAACATCTCCATATGACGCCACCTGAACGCTTTCCCTCGTAGTCTTGAACGGTGCAACTCGCCGATATCGACTACAACTTGCCCGACCACTTCATTGCACAAGTTCCCATGGAGCCCCGTGATGCCGCACGCATGCTGGTGTGTGTCAACGGCACAGTTGAGCATAAAAAGGTCAGCGACATCACCGACTTTTTGCAAGCGGGTGACGTTCTGGTTGTCAATGAAACCAGAGTGCTGTCAAGTCGGCTTTCCTTAGTGCGTAGTACGGGAGGTCGGGTAGAAGTGTTACTGCTTGAGCCTTTGCAAGATGATGATAGCGAATGGGAAGCTCTCATTCGACCCGGTCGAAAAATGCGAGTCGGTGAATTTCTTGCTACGTCTTCGGGTGAAAAATTTGCAGAAGTGCTTGGCCGCTCTGCTGCTGGCGACACCTTTCGCATCCGGTTATGTGTTGGAGCAACTCCCAGCGAGCGTAGGGCCGCAATAGAGGCGGTAGGGGCATTGCCATTACCTCCGTACATCACGACGACGTTGGAAGATCTTGAGCGCTATCAAACGGTGTATGCCCATGAGGCGAAGTCTTCTGCTGCGCCAACTGCTGGTTTGCATTTCACTTCTGAGTTGCTCGAAAAAATCAAAAATATGGGTGTGGTCATTGCGAAAGTGGAATTAGTAGTGGGACTCGACACCTTTAAACCAGTCGATGAAGAGAACCCCCTCAACCATGTCATTCATTCCGAGTGGTACAACGTTCCGCAAGAAACCATGAATCTTGTTGAAAACGCAAAGCGAGTAGTTGCTGTTGGTACTACTTCAGTGCGCGCACTTGAGTCGGCAGCTGTTGCCGGGGAACTCTCGGGTCGCACACGGCTTTTCATTACCCCCGGATACTCATGGAAACTTGTTGATCTCATGATGACCAACTTTCATATGCCAAGAACCACGTTGTTGCTCATGGTGCAGGCATTCATCGGGGAAAAATGGCGAGATCTCTATGCTGAAGCACAACGTGAGAATTATCGTTTCCTTTCTTTTGGTGACGCCATGCTTCTTGCTCGGTTCAACAACTCAACGACGGAAAGCGACCTCTAGTGCATCCAGTTTCATTTGAAGTGCAAGCAACGCAGGGCACGGCCCGTGCTGGCGTGGCTACAACTGCCCATGGAAGCTATTCAACTCCGTGTTTTATGCCGGTGGGTACTCGTGGAGCCGTGCGGTATCTCAGCGCAGTCGACTACGAAGATCTTGGCGCACAAATTGTGCTGGGTAACACGTATCACCTGATGTTGCGTCCTGGGGCCGACACGGTGGAGGCGTTGGGTGGTCTTGGAAAGTTTGCAGGTTGGGGTGGGCTCACGCTCACCGACTCGGGTGGATTCCAAGTTTTTTCTCTTGAACCAAAAGTCGATGACGACGGGGTTACTTTTAAGTCAACATACGATGGGTCGCTACATCGGTACACGCCAGAAACTGCGGTGGAAGTGCAACAGAAACTTGGCGCAACTATTCAAATGGTTCTCGACGTGTGTCCACCGTTGCCATCTGAGCCACATGTAGTGGAGTTGGCATTGAAGCGCACTTCTATGTGGGCCGAGCGTGCTCGTGAGCATCACTCACGTGCAGACCAGGCGTTGTTTGGCATTGTGCAGGGTGGAATCAATCCAGAACTTCGCGCGAGAAGTGCCATTTCAACAGCAGCTTTAGAATTTGATGGTTATGGAATTGGTGGTCTCTCTGTTGGGGAGTCGCGTGAAGAAATGTTGCCAGCGTTGGCGGCTGCACTGCAGAACCTGCCCACAAATCGACCTCGGTATCTCATGGGCGTAGGAGACCCCGCTTCGCTGATTGAGGCGGTCAATTTAGGGGTCGATCAATTTGACTGTGTTTTGCAGACCCGCCTTGGACGTCACGGGACTGCTTTGACGAGCACCGGCAAGTTGAATATGAAAAACGCCCAATACGCGTTACAAGATCTGCCACTTGATGCTGAATGTGCGTGCATGGTCTGTCGACGTCACTCTCGGGCCTATATTCGCCACTTATTCCAAACATCCGAGCCAACGGCCTCACGATTGGTGTCGTATCACAACATTGCGTGGACTTTTACCCTCATGGCCGAGATGCGTGAATCCATCGGAAATGGCACATTTCAGCAGATGAGGCAACGGGTAATGGGGGTCTGGGGCTCGTAGTGGCTACGCTTGTCGCCATGTCTCTTTCCCCAACTGCTCTCCTTGCCGCCGAAAAATCTTCTGGCGGGGGTTCCGCCGTATTTCAGCTCTTTTTCTTTGGCCTCATTTTTGTGGCCATGTACTTCCTGCTTATTCGCCCACAGCGCCGGAAGGCAAAAGAAGCACAAGAGTTGGTGCGGGCAGTTCAAATTGGCGATGAGGTACAGATGTCCTCAGGTTTCATTGGCTTCGTCACCGGCTTTGACGAAGACGACAGCGCAGGCAATGTGGTCTGGATCGAATTGGTTGAAGGTGTCGAAGTGCGAGCACTGAAATCGGCAATTGTGCGTCGCATTGAAGTGCGCACCGAGGTCGCTGCTGTTGAGAGCGACGACTCTGACGATTCAGACAAGTAGTTCACCACATGCGTCGCAAACTCCTCTTTACTCTCATAGCCACTGTCTTCGTCTCAATGGCAGCAATGGCAGGAAATCTCATTGCTGGGAACAAGCCTTCTCTGGGGCTCGACCTTCAAGGTGGGGCGTCAGTCACCCTTGAACCAAAAGGTGACTACGACACGGTTGCATTAGACGTAGCTGTGGAAATTATTCGTGCACGTGTTGACTCCATCGGAGTAGCTGAGCCAGAAATTATCCGCCAGGGAAGCACTGTGGTCATCAACCTGCCAGGCGTGAAAGACCAACAACGCGCTCTCGACATTGTGGGCCGTACAGGCGAAGTGTTGCTTCGCCCGGTATTGCAGTCGGGCTTCAAGAACACCGATGCAACAACCACAACTATTGCCGGTCAAACCACGTTGCCCGCAGTGACATCGTCCACCGTGGCTGGCGCTACCACCACTATCGCTGGCGCTACAACGAGTCAACCAGCAAGTTCAGGCGGGCTCGGCAGTACCCGGCGCCCCATGAGCGCAGCAACTACGACAACTCCAACAACAAGTCCTGCAACGACCGCCCCGTCGACCACTACTGCTGTGGTTGATGCCGGAGCAACTACAACAACTGTTGCTATCGCTGTATCACCCTCAGTTCCGCAGCAAGACATTTCCATGACCAACGAACCCACCAAACAGGCAGTTTTAGAAGGACGCGATGGGCGGGTGTATTTCGCAGGTCCTTCGCAAGCTGATGGGCAAGTGTTCGCCAACGATGCTGCGGCACAAATCAACAACGGTTCATGGGTCGTTGCAGTCGGTTTACGTGACGGCGCGAGTGGAGAAGACAAATGGAATGCTCTCGCCGCACAATGCTTCCAAAAAGCAGCAACATGCCCGACCGGGCAAATTGCCATCGTGCTCGACGGAGTCGTCATTTCTGCCCCAGTTGTGCAAACGGCAAATTTCAACGGCAGTGTGCAAATCAGCGGCGACTTTAAAGAGGCTGAAGCAAAAGACTTGGCCAAAATTCTTGAGTTTGGTGCCGTGCCGGTACGTTTTGACTCACCCACGGCACAGACCGTTTCTGCGACGTTAGGAAAAGACTCCCTCAACGCTGCGTTAATTTCTGGTCTCGTCGGCGTACTGCTCGTATTGCTCTTCCTCTTCTTCTATTATCGACGTTTAGCCATTGTGGTCGTAGGTGGTTTAGCAATTTCCGGCATGTTGCAATGGAGCGCAATCTCTTGGCTGTCGCAGCGCAACGGGCTCGCGCTCTCGCTATCGGGTATCACCGGCATCATTGTTTCCATTGGTGTAACGGTCGACTCCTACGTAGTGTTTTTCGAGAAACTCAAAGACGATGTTCTTGGCGGAAAAACGCTGAAGAATTCT
This sequence comes from Bifidobacterium breve, assembly GCA_945886445.1. GTDB lineage: Bacteria > Actinomycetota > Acidimicrobiia > Acidimicrobiales > Ilumatobacteraceae > F1-20-MAGs119. The sequence continues at coordinate 88,937 of CAMCZG010000001.1, forward strand.
GCTTCGCGCAGTTTTGACGCGGCATGGCGAACCATTGTGGCTGCCGACACGGTGTCGCTTATCGGTGCAGTAGTGCTGTGGTTTCTTACGGTTGGCTCGGTGCGAGGATTTGCCTTCTTCCTTGGGTTGTCAACATTTTGCGACATCATCGTTGCGTATTTCTTCACGCGACCTACGGTTATTTTGATGGCGCGATCCAAATGGATGAACGGCGCCAATATGTTCGGAGTGCACGCTCGTCGCAAGGACGAAGGTAACGAAGTATCTGCGGGAAGTTCTACAGAAGGTGTGGTGGCGCGATGAGCGGTCGCTGGGGTCGTCTATACAACGGTGAAACAACAATTGACTTTGTTGGTCGCCGGTGGTGGGGTTTTATTGCTTCGGGAATCGTGGTGCTAGCAACACTCTTTTCGCTCCTTTTTCAAGGTCTCAATTTAGGTATTGACTTTGAAGGTGGAGTTGCATGGGAAGCGCCACTTAAAAATGAACTCACCATCGATTCCGCTACAAAGATTCTTGAAGACAATAATATTGAAACTCGCAGTGCAAAAATTCAGACACTTGGTGGTGGCTCGAGCGAGAGAATTCGTATTCAAGCTGACGATCAAAGTGCTGAAGCACGTAGTGCAGTACAAAAGTCGTTGTCCGAAAAGGCAAAAGTTGACGTAGCGGAAGTGAGTGTCTCAAGTGTGAGCTCATCTTGGGGGCGCAGCATCACAACGAAGGCAATTCGTGCTCTGCTCGTCTTTTTCTTGTTGGTTTCCTTGTATATCGCTTGGCGGTTTGAATGGAAAATGGCAATTGCCGCTATTTTGGCGATGGTACACGACGTCGTCGTTAGCGTCGGCGTGTATTCGCTTTTGGGTTTCGAAGTTACGCCGGCAACTGTTATTGCGTTTCTCACCATTTTGGGTTTCTCGTTATACGACACCATTGTGGTGTTCGATAAAGTGCACGACAACACGGGTCGTTTCAGTGCTTCACGTGTGTCGTACGAAGACATTGTCAACGTTTCAATGAACCAGGTACTCATGCGGTCGCTCAATACTAGTCTTGCTGCAATTTTGCCCGTGTTGTCATTGTTGGTGCTTGGAGCAGGTGTATTCGGGGCAGTTGCACTTCAAGAGTTCTCGTTGGCTTTATTCGTCGGCCTTTTAACGGGTGCCTATTCTTCAATCTTTATTGCAACGCCGTTGCTATCTATTTTGAAGTCTCGCGAACCAAAGTTCCGTTCACTTATTGGTCAACGTTCGTTAAAAGCCGATATGACCACCCTGATGCAAACAGGTTCCTCGGTTTCGCGCAAGCAGTCTGCCCGTTCCGGAGCAGACTCATCTGGTTCAACAGTCACGCCAATTGATGCTGTGACAGCAGTGTTGTCGCACCCACCGCGGCCGCGCAAAAAGACACGGCGGTAAATTATGCACAACGACTCATTGCAAAGGTACATCCGCAACATTGAAGATGTGCCAGCACCAGGAGTTACCTTTCGCGATATCACTCCACTGATTGGCGATCCGCAGGGGTTCAAAGAGGCAGTGAATTCCGTCGTTGCAATGTCACAGGGTCTGAAAATAGACAAGGTCGTTGGAATTGAAGCTCGTGGTTTTATTCTTGCAGCACCGGTCGCTTTCCACCTAGGTGCTGGTTTTGTTCCTGTGCGTAAAGCGGGAAAGTTGCCTTGGGAAGTTGTTCGCGAGGAATATGCGTTGGAGTACGGAACAGATGTCTTGGAAGCGCATCGCGACGCTGTGCGCCCAGGAGACTCTGTGGTCATCGTCGATGACGTATTGGCTACAGGTGGAACCGCAAAAGCAGCGGTAAAACTTATTGAAGGTCTCGGCGCACACGTTGCGGCCTTGCTGTTTCTCATAGAGCTCGAGGCTCTTGGCGGTCGAAGCGTGTTAACGGGGCACACCATCAACTCGGTGATGACGTACAATTAGCACGTATGGCTTCGGGTGACCGCGTTCTTCCCTGGAGGCGCAGTTCCGCAGCGCCTGCAGAAGAACTTGCCCCACTACTAGCGGCATATCGCTCGCGCCATCCCAAAGCATCAATCGCTCTCATCAATAAGGCATACGTAACTGCGCGTGGTGCGCACCAGCATCAGCTGCGGGGAAGTGGCGAGTCGTACATTAACCACCCAATTGCTGTGGCAAAAATTGTTGCCGACATTGGGCTCGACGATATTTCGCTTGCAGCTGCTTTGTTGCACGATGCCGTTGAAGACACTGAAATAACTTTAGAAGAAGTAGAACGTGATTTTGGAAAAGAAGTTGCCAGCATCGTTGATGGTGTTACCAAATTAGAACGCTTGCAGTTCGACTCGAAAGAAGCCCAACAAGCCGCAACGATGCGCAAAATGTTGGTTGCAATGGCGCGCGACATTCGCGTTTTAGTTATTAAGCTCGCCGACCGATTACACAACATGAGAACTCTTGCAGGACTGTCGGTGGAAAAACAACAGCGTATTGCTCATGAAACGCTCGATATTTACGCACCACTTGCACACCGGTTAGGTATGCAAGAGATGAAGCAGCAGCTAGAAGACCTGTCGTTTGCGGCCATTTATCCGAAGCGATTCGCAGAGTTAGACCATCTCGTAGGAACACGTACCCCAGAAAGAGAGGTGTACCTCGCCAAGGTTGTTGGAGACGTACAAATCAAACTCTCTGAGTTGGGTATAAAAGCCGAAATTACGGGTCGCGGCAAGCACCTGTGGAGTATCTATGAAAAGATGGTGCAGAAGAGTCGGGAATTTGATGAAATTTTCGATCTTGTTGCAGTGCGCATCATCGTAGATTCCGTCAAAGATTGTTATGGGGCTTTGGGCTGCATTCACGGGCGCTGGAAGCCGGTGGTGGGCCGTTTCAAAGACTACATAGCAATGCCGAAATTCAACTTGTATCAGTCTTTGCATACCACGGTCATTGGCCCAGAAGGCAAGCCCTTAGAGGTGCAAATTCGTACTCGTGAAATGCACAACAGAGCTGAGTGGGGTGTTGCGGCACACTATGCCTATAAAGACGGTACGGCTCCTGGCGATATTGACTGGCTGAACCGCATTATCGACTGGCAAGCCGATGTTGCCGACCCTACGCACTTTATGGAAGGCCTGAAAGAAGACCTCGTTCAAGATGAGTTGTTTATTTTTACGCCGAAGGGCAAAGTAATTCCCTTACCTCTGCATTCTTCGCCGGTCGATTTTGCTTATGCAGTGCATACCGAAGTGGGCCACGCTTGCATTGGGGCCAAGGTAAATGGCCGGCTTGTCACGTTGAACTATGAGCTGCATTCGGGCGATACCTGTGAAATATTTACCGCAAAGTCTGATGATGCTGGGCCGTCGCGCGACTGGTTGAACTTTGTCGCTAGCCCCCGTGCGAGAAACAAAATTCGGCAGTGGTTCTCGCGTGAACGCCGTGATGAAATGATCGAGGCGGGTAGGGAAGACTTCGTTTCGGAATTACGGCGAGAAGGACTGCCTGTGCATAGCATTTTGAGCTCCGATGCATTAATGGCGGAAGTAAACGATGGCGGCCACGTCGACATTGATTCTCTTTTTGCGGCAATTGGCGAACATCATGTGAGTGCGCGAGGTTTGGCTCAACGAATTGCGCGAGTGATGGAGCTGGGTACCGAGGGCGAAATTCTTGCCTCCGACCTGCGCATCGATCGTCCACGACGGCTCACGCTGGAAGGTCCGGCCATACATGTCGACGGCCTCGACGACGTGCTCGTGCGACTGTCAACATGTTGTACCCCTGTTCCTGGTGATGAAATTATGGGGTTCATTACCAAGGGTCGCGGCGTCAGTGTGCACCGCATCGACTGTGTAAATGCCGGGGCGCTTGTACAAGAGCAGGCAAGTCGTGTGGTGGAGGTGGAATGGTCCGACAACCAGCGTGGTTCTACGTTTAGGGCAAGTGTTGAAGTGGTCGCACTCGACAGATCGCGCCTCTTGCGAGATGTGGCAAATGCCCTTTCTGACCATCATGTGAATATCGTCGCGTGTACTACTCAAACAGGCCTAGATCGTGTTGCAAAAATGCGTTTCGAGTTCGAACTGGCTGACCCTAACCATCTCGATGCGGTGCTACGCACAATCAAGAATATCGATGGGGTATATGACTCATATCGGGTTCTGCCGGGAAATACCACGGGTTCGACCGACTCCGACGAGTAACCTCTTGTCGTGCCATCGTTTCAAACAACTCCCGGGACTCGCGATATTTTGCCTCCCGATGCGGCACGTTGGCGCGGCTTTGTAGAGAAATTTGCGTCTGTAGTTTCTTTGGCGGGTTTCCAGCACATTGTGTTGCCGATGTTTGAAGATCTCGGAGTCTTTCAGCGACTTGGCGACGCAACCGACGTAGTGACAAAAGAGATGTACGACTTTGTCGACAAGGGTGGTCGCCACGTTGCGTTGCGGCCAGAACAAACAGCCGGAGTGTGTCGTTCATATGCCCAACACCGACCAACGGCTCCGTGGAAGGTCTGGTACGGAGGCCCTAACTTCCGCTACGAACGTGCTCAGCATGGGCGCTACAGGCAGTTCGACCAAGTGGGCGTTGAAGCTTTAGGAAGCGATGACCCTTTGCTCGATGTGGAAGTCATTGCGCTAGCAGTTGAGTTCTTTCAGGGTCTTGGTTTACGCAACGTTGTTTTGCACATCAACTCTTTAGGCGACTCAGGTGACCGTTCACGGTATGTAGACGCTCTTGCCCAATACTTTGAAGGTCATTTAGCGGAATTGAGCCCCGAGAGTGTGGCAACGCTTCAACGAAACCCACTACGTGTACTCGACTCCAAGCGCGAGAACGAACAGAGTGTTGTGTCGCAGGCTCCTTCAATCAGTAGTTTCCTCAGCGATGAAGCTGCATCACATTTTGCCCAAGTAAAACAAGGTCTCGATGCCCTTGGCATCTCTTATGTAGTGAACGAGCGTCTCGTACGCGGGCTCGACTACTACTGCCGCACTACTTTTGAATTTCAATCCACTGCTTTGGAGTCTGCTCAAACAGCGGTAGGAGGGGGTGGGCGCTACGACGGGTTGGTAGAAGATCTCGGCGGCCCCGCAACCCCCGGTATCGGCTTTGCTATTGGTCTCGATCGAACACTTCTGGCATGTGATGCCGAGAATGTTTTTGCCCATCCGTCTACACGTGCCGACGTATTCGTTATTGATACCACAGGTGGAATGCAGGCACTGCAGTTGTGTCAACAATTTCGCAACGTAGGGCTCTCGTCGGAACGTACGTATGGCGCACGGGCAATGAAGGCTCAAATGAAAGCTGCCGACAAGTCGGGTGCTTCATTTGCCGTCATCATTGGCACCGACGAATTGTCTCAAGGTGTTGCAACAGTGAAGTCAATGGTCGATGGACATCAAGAAGAAATATCCCTTGAATCTGTCGTAGGGCATGTGGCTGCACAAATAGGAAAGGTAATTTCATGATTTCACAGTCAACCTCAATGCGCTCACATTTGTGTGGGGAATTGCGTCCCGAGCACATCGGAACCACAGTGCAAATATGTGGCTGGTTGTCTCGGCGCCGTGAACACGGTGAGCATTTAGCATTTTTTGATATTCGCGACCACTCCGGAATCGTCCAATGCGTTGTTGACCGCACAGTAGATGTGCGCTCCGAGTATGTTGTGCGCATTACTGGTGTCGTTCGTGAACGACCAGAGGGCACATTGAATACTCAAATTCCAACGGGAGCCATAGAAATTGGTGATTGTGTAGTTGAGGTGCTCAATGAGTCTGAGCCTCCTCCGTTTCCTATCGACTCACGCGCCGACGATGTAGATGAGAACATTCGTTTGCGTTTCCGGTATTTAGACATTCGTCGTGAACGGATGCAGAAAAACCTCCGCTTGCGGTCAAAAATCAACTCAGCCATCCGAGCTGCAATGGAATTGCAAGAGTTCGTAGAGGTGGAAACACCGTTCCTGATGCCTTCCACCCCTGAAGGTGCGCGCGAGTTTCTTGTTCCTTCTCGTAAAGAGCCAGGCTCGTTCTATGCGCTGCCGCAGTCACCTCAATTGTGGAAGCAGTTGTTGATGGTGGCCGGAGTCGATAGGTATTTCCAAATTGCACGATGCCTGCGCGATGAAGATCTTCGTGCAGACCGTCAGTACGAATTCATGCAATTAGATGCGGAAATGAGTTTTGTTACCCAGCCCGATGTGCTCGCTGCAATCGGAAAAGCTGTTACCGCTGCTGCCGAAGCCGCAACTGGTGTAGCGGTGCCGCCCATCGAGCAAATCACTTGGCATGAGGCAATGAACAGGTTTGGTGTCGATAAACCCGATCTTCGTTTTGGTCTCGAGCTGCACGAACTCACCGATATTTTTGCATCGACGGAATTCAAAGCATTTGCAACAGCTGATTCCATTAAGGGCATTCGTGTCGATGCTGCTACGTATCCTGAACAGGCTGCATCGGGAAGAGGCAGGCTCGACGCACTCACCGACCGCGCCAAGCAGGTGGGTGCAAAAGGTTTGGTCTGGTTGCGTGTTGCGCAAGGAAAGACGTTTGAATCTCCTGTAGCAAAGTTTATTTCCGCTGCAGAAAGCGCTGCATTATGTGACCGCTTCTCCGCTGTACCGGGCGACCTCATACTGATTGTTGCCGACGAATGGGACACCACCTGTGAGGTTCTTGGGCAGTTGCGTAACGATATTGCACGCCCTCCCGTTCATGAAGGCCCGTATCGCTACGTGTGGGTCGTCGATTTTCCTCTATTTGTCGGAATCGATGCTGTGACCGGTCGTCCGAAACCTGGGCATCATCCGTTTTGTCATCCACATCCTGACGACTTGCAGTACCTCGATTCCGAGCCGTTGCGTGTACGTGCTTTGGCATATGACCTTGTGTTGAACGGGTGGGAGCTTGGTTCGGGTTCCATTCGTATTCATGAGCCCGAATTGCAACGGCAAGTATTCAACAAGTTAGGCATTAGCGACGAAGAAGCCGATCGCCGTTTCGGGTTCTTCTTGCAGCCATTTAAATATGGCGCTCCACCACATGGTGGTTTCGCATTTGGCATCGACCGGCTAACAGCAATTCTTGCGGGCGAAGACAACATTCGTGAGGTTATTGCATTCCCCAAGACCCAATCGGGTAGTGACCCAATGACCAACGCACCAACTGTTGTTGATGCTGCTCAACTCAATGAACTAGGTATTCGTACATTACCTCCGGCAGTGAAGTAGGTCTTGTACGAGCGACAATCTGTTCTCGGCATCTGCTGCAGAGCAACTGCAGCGCCAGGCTCCTCTCGCTGCACGTTTGCGACCGCGTAGCCTCGACGAAGTAGTTGGGCAAGAGCATCTTGTTGGTATCGGTAAACCGTTACGAGTGCTTATTGAAAGCGATCAGTTGTCATCGGTAATTTTGTGGGGTCCTCCCGGCATCGGGAAAACCTCACTTGCAGAAGTAATGGCGGCGCAGTCAAGTGCGTACTTCGTGCGCTTATCTGCTGTCTCGTCTGGTGTGAAAGATATTCGAGAAACTATTGCTCACGCACAGCATTTACTCGGTGAAAAACAGCGTCGTACAATGGTGTTTATCGATGAGATTCATCGGTTCAGCACCTCGCAGCAAGACGCACTACTTCCGGCAGTGGAGAGCGGGCTACTCGTCCTTGTTGGCGCTACAACCGAGAATCCATTTTTTGAAGTCAATGCACCGCTACGAAGTCGCTCCACTTTGTTCCATCTCGAGCCACTATCGGCATCTGAGTTGTCAGTATTGGTTGAACGAGGTTGTCTAGCCGAAAATGCACATTTAGATGAAGTGGCCAAAAAGCATCTCTTAGATATGGCGCAAGGCGATGGTCGTCAAATTCTCACGTCATTAGAAGTCGCCTGTGCACTGGCGCGCAGCGACGTAAAAAACATATCGGGCAGTTCGGTCTTTGTTTCATTGGAAAATGTAGAAGCTGCTCTGAGCACAAGCGCCCTGCGCTACGGCCGAGACGATCATTACGATGTTATTTCGGCCTTCATTAAGAGTATTCGAGGATCCGCAGTCGATGCGGCAATTCATTGGTTGGCACGGATGTTGGTTGCAGGCGAAGACCCAAGGTTTATTGCGCGTCGGCTCGTCATTTTGGCGAGTGAAGATATTGGAATGGCCGACCATACTTCTTTACTGGTTGCCACTGCGTGCGCACAGGCTGTTGAACATGTTGGTATGCCCGAGGCGCAACTTAATCTGGCGCAGGCAACCATACATTTGGCATCAGCGCCGAAAAGTAATACCACGGCAAATGCAATTTGGAACGCAATGAGCGAAGTGCGCAGTGGTGGAATTGGCGAGGTGCCATTATTTCTGCGCGATGGTCACTACCAGGGAGCGCAAACCCTGGGGCACGGCACCGGTTATGTTTCGCCGCATGTTGCAACATCGCACAACCCTGCAGCGCAAGCGAATGACTATTTGCCCGAGGCTTTAGATGGTCGTCACTACTACGATGAGAACTTATGACGGGTCGCGATATCGCAGTTATTGTGGGTTTGGTCATGTGCTCTTTGGCATTTGCTGCGTTGAGCATTGTGCTGCTTCAGGTCTTGTCTGCATTGCGAGAGTTGCGCACAGATCTCGATCTTTTTGAATCACATGTGTTGCCCCTCATGGCAGACCTGCGAGATGCCACCGATGAAACACGCGAAGTTGTAGATGAGGCTCGCGAAGATTTGGAGCGCTTCGACAGGGTTCTAGGCTCGGCAGAAGTGGTGAGTACTGCCTTAGCCGATACCTCTCGAGTTGCGCGAACGGTTATTACGTCTCCGCTCATCAAGACCGTTGCTGTTGTGCGAGGGGTGTCTCGTGGATTACGTAAATTCTCTACATCTACTCCAACTCAGGCTCCGCAGCGTAAATCGCGGAGTCATAGAAAATCTGCCAGATAGGGTGCAGGCATGCGTCGTTTGGTCTGGTTCTTTGCAGGTTTCGTAGTGGCCCTCATTGGAGGCGGCTATGCAAAAAGGCGAGTGGTCTCCGCGGCACAAGATCTTGCACCAACGCGAGTTGCACAACGAGCCAAGGTACGTGCAGGGGAAGTCTCCAGAAGTGTTCGTTCTCGCTTCACCGATGCCGTTCACGAAGGACAAAGTGCAATGCGTGAGCGTGAATCAGAACTCCAACCGAAGCCGTAACGGCTAAGATTTGGGGCAATGAGTACTCCCTCGAATCCGTTAAGTTCCCCAGCTCGTCCGCATTCAGCTAACGAGGTGCGTAACGCTTTTCGTGATTTTTTCATTGCCAAAGGCCATGCCCAGGTCGAGTCGGCCAGCCTTATTCCTCATGACCCCACCGTGCTATTCACTGTTGCGGGAATGGTGCCCTTTAAGCCCTATTTCGTAGGTGATGAAACTCCGCCGTATCAGCGGGCAGTCAGCGTTCAAAAGTGTGCTCGTGCAGGTGGAAAGCACAACGATCTCGACGACGTTGGACGCACGAAGCGCCACCTTGTTTTCTTCGAAATGCTCGGTAACTTTAGTTTCGGTGACTATTTCAAAGAGAGCGCCATTCCTTGGTCATGGGAACTCGTCACAGAGGTCTTCGGATTCGATGGTGACCAACTGTGGATCACCGTTCATGAAAGTGATGATGAAGCAGAAGCTATTTGGCACGAGCAAGTAGGTGTGCCGATGTCGCGTATTCAGCGGCTCGGCGATAAAGATAACTTCTGGCAAATGGGCGATACGGGCCCATGTGGCCCATGTTCAGAAATTCACATCGATCGCGGTCCAGCTTTCGGCCCAGACGGTGGCCCTCTGAATGATCCATTTGGCGACCGGTTCCTCGAGTTTTGGAACCTCGTATTCATGCAATACAACCAAGCCCCCGACGGTTCGCGTACGCCGTTGCCCAAACCTTCAATCGATACCGGTGCTGGCTTAGAACGCATCGTTGCACTAATGCAAAAAACAAACTCTGTGTGGGAAACCGACCTGTTGATGCCATTGGTTGAACAGGCACAATCATTAACGGGTAAAAAGTACCTGTCTGGCGACTATGACGACAAGTCCAGTTTCAGCTTGCGCGTTCTTGCAGAACATGCCCGTTCCTCCACGATGCTTGTGAACGATGGGGTATTTCCTTCAAACGAAAACCGTGGCTATGTGCTGCGACGCATCATTCGACGCGCGGTACGACATGCTTATATTTTAGGAACCGAGAAGCTGGTGATGCCTAGTTTGGTTAACACAGCAATTGATGGAATGGGTTCGGCGTATCCCGATGTTCAAAAGAACCGTGACTTCATAGTCGATGTTCTTACCCGTGAAGAAGAGAAGTTCCGTCAAACTTTGAAAACCGGTACCCACATTCTGGATGAAGCACTCGATAAGAGTGGCAAGAACCTCAGCGGCTCTACTGCATTTTTGTTGCACGATACTTATGGCTTTCCTCTTGAACTGACACAAGAAATTGCCAGCGAAAGAGAAGTTGAAGTAGATCTCGACGGTTTCCGTGTTGAGATGAACCAACAGCGCGATCGCGCTAAACAGGCGCGCAAGGGTGGAAAAGTTGACGATTCACAAATTGCGACGTATCGCAACATCATGGAAACCCAAGGTGTCACCACATTCGTGGGCTACGAGTCCGTCGAGTCAAGCTCAAAAATCGTTGGCCTCAACGAATCTATTGTTCATGACGGATGTTTCGAGGTTTTTCTTGACGTCACCCCTTTCTACGCTGAAAGCGGTGGTCAGGTCGGAGACACCGGATCCATTGCCAATGCCGATTGTGAATTAGAAGTTCTCGATACAACCTTCGCGCTACCCAACTTGCGTATGCATCTGTGTCGTGTGGTGCGTGGCATTCCCAAAGTAAATGCTCAGGTTGTTGCCACCATCAACGATGCGAGGCGAACAGAAATTCGTCGTCACCATACTGCAACCCACATGTTGCACTGGGCGTTGCGCGAAGTATTAGGTGAGCATGTAAAACAGGCTGGTTCACTTGTAGAGCCAGAACGTTTGCGTTTTGACTTCAGCCATTATGCGGCCGTTTCGCAAGAAGAGCTGCGGGAAATTGAGCGCATTGCCAACTTGCAAGTGCTCAAAAACTGTGGAGTATCGGTTTACGAAACAACAAAAGATGAAGCCACAAAGGCTGGGGCTATTGCATTTTTTGGCGATAAGTATGGCGATCTCGTGCGGGTGCTCGATGCTGGTGACTCTGTAGAACTCTGCGGAGGAACCCACGTTGGAGCCACCGGCGATATTGGTGCAATTAAAATATTGTCCGAGAGTTCTATTGGCTCAAACTTGCGTCGTATAGAAGCTGTTGCTGGCACCCACTCAATAGCGTTCATTCAGCAACAAAATGTCACGCTGTCTCATGCGGCAGAGTTGCTAGGCGCAACTCCCGACACCGTGAATATCTACATAGAGCGCAAGATCGACGATATGCGTGCACTGCAAGATGAGAATCGCGTTTTGCGTTCGCGCCTTGCAGCAACCCAGGCAGGTGAAATTGCTGCGGCCGCAGTGAACGGTGGAGTAGTGCAACAAATCGATGGGTTGACTCCTGGAGATCTACGGGAATTAGCTATAGCTATTCGCAATGTCAGTGGCATACGAGCCGTGGTGCTTGCTGGCGTCACCGATACCGGCGGCGTTGCCATTGTTGCTGCAACAACACCAAGTGTTTCTGTTTCTGCAGGCAGCCTCATTGCGGCTGCTGCAAAGGCAGTGGGCGGCGGTGGGGGTGGCAAGGGTGACATTGCCACAGCTGGTGGCAAAAATACTGCAGGTCTGCCAGAAGCAATTTCTCTAGCTGTGGTTTCCGTTCAAGAAGCACTTGGTGCCTAGTTGTGACGAGGCCTTTGCGCGTACTTGGTATCGACTTAGGTTCAAAACGAATAGGCATAGCGGTGAGCGATCGCAGCGGAACCATTGCATCGCCCCTCTTGGTTCTGCAGCGCTCTGGTAGTACGAAAAAAGATCACGACAACATTCGTCTCTTGGTGGAAGAAGAAGAATGTGAGGCTGTTGTTGTGGGTCTGCCACTATCCATGGATGGTTCCGTGGGAAAAGCTGCAAGTGCTGCCATTGCCGAAGCAAAGCAATTGGCTACCGTGGTCAATGTGCCTGTAAGTACCTACGACGAGCGCCTCACAACGGTGAGCGCAGACCGAGCGATGATTGAGGCAAAGATGAATGCTCAGGCACGCCGGCGTGTGGTCGATAAAGTCGCTGCTGCTGTGATGTTGCAATCATGGCTCGATCGTCAGGCGAATCTGTAAATGACCAACGACTGGAACGAAGACCCGTGGGACGTCATCGACGAAGTTCCAGCTCACGACCTTGCGACTCAAGGACAAACACGTGGTCCTTCGCGCTCGCTCGTACTCATCGTCGTGAGTGTATTTCTTGCTCTGGTGCTCATTGCCGGTGGCGGGTCGCTGTGGTACCTGCGTCAGGTAAACCCAGTTGGTGACCCTGCGACTGCGGTGAACTTCACAGTGGCGGCCAATGACACCTTGAACAATGTGAGTAGCAGGCTCGAAAAAGAAAAGATTATTACTAGCGCTCGAGTGTTTCGTTGGTATGTGGGTCGCAAGGGCGGCATCACTTTTTACCCAGGTTATTTCCTCTTAAAGCCCCATGATCATATGGGCAACATTATGGCTGTACTCAATACGCCGCCGGAACAAACATTTACCAATGTCACATTCCCTGAGGGTTTCACCTTGGAGCAAATGGCTTCACGACTTGCTGAAAAAGTGCCGCGACTCGATGCCGTAAACTTCTTGCAGCAGTCGGTGAGTGGTGTGGCTACTTCAGCGTTTGCACCCACTGGGTCAACAAACCTCGAGGGCTTATTGTTTCCCGATACTTACCAAATATCTGGTGACGATTCAGCTACTCGCGTGTTGCAGAGAATGGCTGCCCTCATGGAGCGGGTAGGGCGACAAGAAGGCATTTCAAAATCTGAAGCACAACTTGGATACAGCTCGTATGAAGTACTTACTGTGGCGTCAATGATTGAACGCGAAGCAAAGGTCGACGCCGATCGTCCAAAAATTGCGCGTGTCATTTATAACCGCTTGAAGCGCAAGATGCTGCTGCAAATAGATGCAACCTTGCGGTACAAGCAAGACGCAGCACTATCAATTGGCGAACTGCAGAAAATTGATTTCCCCTACAACACCTATTTGTACAAAGGCCTGCCACCAACACCTATTGCACAACCTGGTCGCGCTTCAATACGAGCAGCATTGAACCCTTCTCCCAACCCGTCAGCGGGAGACCCCATCTGCGTTGGGTTGAAGGCAAATGAAAAGTGTGAATATCTGTATTACGTCATTGCAGATAAAGAGGGCGGACACGTTTTTGCTGCAACATTTGCACAGCACGAAGCAAACATCGCCAAGGCTAAATTGGCAGGTGTGATGTGAATCGAGGAGAAAACGCACTCAACATGCATCACTCAGCACGTATTTCGTGCGTGCTCGGACAACCAGTTGCTCACAGTTTGTCTCCGGCAATTCACAACGACTGTTTTGAACACAGTGCAGTGAATGCGCGATATTTCTCCTGTGATGTGTCGCCGAAAAATCTTGAAAGCATGGTCAGGAGTCTGCAATCGCAGCACTTCCTTGGCGCTTCAGTCACCATGCCGCACAAAGAGGCTGTTCTCTCGCTGTGCGACACAGTTTCTTTGCGGGCTCGAGCGTTGTCATCAGTGAATACTCTGATTCCCCAAGCTGATGGCAGTTTGCATGGCGACTCCACCGACGGCGCGGGTTGCGTTGATGCGCTCGCACATCATGGAGTGCATCTGCAAGGGAAGTCGGTGCTTGTCATTGGCGCCGGAGCTACTGCACGGGCATGTATTGAGGCCTTGTCGCATACTGATGTATCGCGTATTGGCGTGTTGAATCGATCAGAAGATCGTGCACAGCAAGCAATGCAACTTGCCGCGGGGAAGGGCTATGTTGCGCAACTGTCCGACGTCCCAGAAGTAGATGTTGTCATTCACACAACTCCTGTTGGCATGAAACAAGGTGTTCCTGGGGGCGAGTCTCCACTTCCCATGAACGTGTTGAGGTCTCACCACGTTGTTCTCGATGCCGTCTATCAGCCACTAGAAACTCAATTGCTACTCGACGCGCGAAACATAGGGGCGCAGGCCATCGACGGGCTGTGGATGTTGGTTTACCAAGCAAAGGCACAACAATTGCTGTGGACTGGGTCGAATCCAGACCCATTACGCATGCGAATTGCTGCAGAGCGCGAACTCGCACAGCGGGGCAGATAACCTCTGAAGCAATGTTGCGCTATCTCACTGCCGGTGAATCTCATGGTCAAGCCCTCGTCGTTATTGTGGAAGGGCTTCCTGCAGGGTTGCCCGTCACCATGGAAGACATCCAAGAGGAAATGGGTCGCCGGCGCTTGGGTTTTGGCCGAGGGCCACGTCAGCGTTTCGAAGTCGATGAAATTTTGCTTCTCGGTGGTGTTCGCCATGGGCGCACCCTGGGTTCGCCCGTTGCAATTCAAATTCAAAACACTGAATGGTTTCGCAGCGATAAATGGCACGAAGAGATGTCTCCTGCACCTGGTCAAACGAAAGATCCACTCACACAGCCGCGCCCTGGTCACGCCGACCTCGCGGGAATGCAAAAATATGGATTCACCGATGCTCGCGATGTTCTTGAACGGGCAAGCGCTCGCGAAACTGCAGCACGTGTAGCTGCCGGAGCTCTTGCGAAGCTTCTTTTGCGTTCCATTGGCGTTGAAGTGCTTTCTCATGTCATTCAAATGGGTGACGTGCGGGCCCCTTCACAGGTGCGACCCACCATGTCCGACCTTGCTGCAGTCGACGAAAGTCCTGTGCGCTGTTTCGACGCATCGGTTGAAGCGCGCATGGTGACGGCAATTGAAGACGCTGCGCGTGAAGGCGACAGCCTCGGTGGAGTAGTTGAGGTTCTTGCTTATGGCGTACCTGTAGGCCTGGGCAGTCATGTTCATTGGGACCGCAAGATCGACTCCATGTTGGCCCAAGCGGTCATGAGCATCCAGGCAGTTAAAGGTGTGGAAATTGGTGACGGATTTGAAGTTGCAGGCCGTCGAGGCAGCCAGGCCCACGATGCAATTGAATGGGATGCAACAAATGGTGCTTATCGTCGGCTCTCGGCGTTGTCCGGTGGTACTGAGGGCGGAATGACGACGGGTGAAATGGTTGTGGTGCGAGCTGCAATGAAGCCATTAGCCACGTTGAATAAGCCAACACTGCAAACGGTCGACACTGTCACAAAAGAAAACACGGTGAGTTTCAAAGAGCGCACCGATGTCACTGCTGTGCCGGCCATGGGAGTGGTTGCAGAAACCATGGTTGCCTTAGTTCTTGCTGCTGAAGCGCAAAGGAAATTCGGTGGTGACTCCGTTGCGGAATTCCAAAGGAATCATCGGTCCTTTATTGAGTCGTTGTGAACAGTGCGCCTATTCCGGTGCATCATGTTGTTCTCATTGGGTTAATGGGCACAGGTAAAAGTACGGTTGGGCGTGTCTTGGCGAAGGAACTAGATCGAGACTTTGTCGATACCGATGCTGCCATCGAGCGAGATGCGCAAAAAGATATCGCTCATATTTTTACTGAAGATGGCGAAGACTATTTTCGCTCACAAGAAATTGCGAAACTCACAGAGCTTCTCAACGAAGGGCGTCCTCTTGTTATTTCTACTGGTGGTGGAATTCTTGAATCTGTGAAGTGCCGAACACTTCTTGCAGAAAAAAAGAGTGAGGGAACCTTGGTCGTTTGGCTACAGGCTTCTCTAGACATCATGCTTGAACGTACGGCCCGTTCTCCGCACAGGCCGTTGTTGGCTCAGGCCAAAGGAAAAGGCGCACGCGAAGACATCTTGAAGTCGCTGGAGGCTCGAAGGGCTCCTTGGTACGGCGAGGCCGCCGATTTGGAAATTTCCACCGACACAATGTCGATTCAACGTATTGTGAGAACCGTGATATCAACTATCAATTATTCTGCGTTGTGAGCACCATATGAGCCTGAATTCATTGCCATCCATTCAAGAAGTCCTCGTGCCGCTCGGCGAGCGGTCATATAGCGTTTTCGTGGGAAAGGGTGCTGTCTCTCACATCCATCAGCTCTTGCCACAGTCGGCTAAGCGTGCAGTCGTGGTCACCCAGTCTGGAATTGCAGCCATACCCGATTTGGAAATTCCTACACTCACTATTCATATACCTGCTGGTGAAGAACATAAATCTTTATCAACTATTGAAGATCTGTGTCGCCAATTTGCGCAGTTTGGACTCACGCGCAACGACGTGGTTATTGGTGTAGGCGGTGGGTTGGTAACAGATGTCGCCGGATTCGCAGCGTCTTCCTATCATCGAGGTACTGCTGTAGTTCATGTGGCAACCACTCTTTTGGCCATGGTCGATGCTGCAATTGGGGGAAAGACGGGGGTCAACCTTCCTGAAGGCAAAAACCTTGTGGGTGCGTTTTGGCAACCCAGTGGAGTTGTTTGCGATACCAATTATTTAGACACGTTGCCAGAAAAAGAATTGCGTTGCGGCTGGGGAGAAGTGGCGAAGTATCACTTTCTCACTGGCGACGACATGCTCGCCCTTTCAGTTGACGAACGTATTGCACTCTGCGTGAAAATTAAGGCAGATATTGTGGCAGCCGATGAACGTGAAGGCGGCATTAGGGCGTTGTTGAACTATGGCCATACGTTTGGTCATGCCATTGAAACCACCACGCACCACCAATATGCCCACGGTGAAGCCGTAGCAATTGGCTTGCTCTGTGCGGCGCATCTTGCTCACGTCTTGGGTCGTATTGATAGCGCAAGAGTGGAGCACCACTACAATGTCATTCGCAAGTATGGCTTGCAAGCAGCTTTGCCCAGTGGTGTGAGTGCGCAAGAGTTTCTAGAAGTCATGGCACGAGACAAAAAAGCTATCGACGGACTCACTTTTATTCTCGATGGACCAAAAGGCTTAGAAACAGTCTCGCCGGTTGCGCAAGAGTCGGTCGTTGAGGCTTTAAATCGCATGGCGACCAAGTCGTAAAGAGGTACTCTGCATTATGGCTCTCGAAAAAAATATGAAGTCGGTGCTTTTGTTGCACGGTCCCAACCTGCAGCTATTAGGTTCACGTGAACCCGAAATTTACGGCTCTGCAACGCTCCTCGACCATGTTGCAACTGTGCGAAAAGCCGTCGAAGTGCTCGGCTGGTCGCTCACCGATATTCAGTCGAATAATGAAGCAGATCTTGTGGCTGCCATCCACGATGCGCGACAAAACCATGCGGCAATCATTATTAACCCCGGAGCCTTCACGCATTACTCCTGGGCAATTCACGATGCATTAAGTGCCTATAGCGGCCCCATCGTTGAAGTGCACTTGTCGCAGCCTCTGCGGCGTGAATCATGGCGCCATGTCAGTGTGGTCGCCCCGCTCGCAATAGGCACCATCGCCGGCTTTGGGGCCGCAGGCTACGAGTTGGCCGTCGCTGGCTTATCTCATTATTTCCAGTCACATCACTAATGCCTGTGCAAACTCTTTCACCAATAAACGTTTCGCAGCGCATTAATGCTGTGCGCGAAGTACTGCACAACGCAGATACACCGTCACGTTGCGCAGCAGTTCTCATTACTTCAGCGGTCAATATTCGGTGGCTCACCGGGTTCACTGGCTCTGCTGGAATGGTGCTGGTGTCTGCACACCCCGAGGCGCCTTCATATCTCGTGACCGATGGTCGCTACATTGCGCAAGCAGAGCAGCAATTACGGGCTGGCAATTGTCCTGTGGAAATTGTGGAGAAACGTTCATTGAAAGAGCAATTGCAATTTGTTGTCAGCAAATTGCTCGAGAGTCGCGTTTCGGTAAAGCCAGGTTGCTTGGGTATCGAATCTCACGATGTCTCTGTTGAGATGCTGCAACAACTTGAAGCAGAAATGAATTCGCACGGCGCCACGCCCGGGGCATTCACATGGAATGCAATTCAAGAAGTTTTCATTGACTTGCGAAGGAAAAAATCAACTGCAGAATTGGAACGCATTACCCTGGCCGCATCAATTGCCGATGAAGCTCTGCACTCTGTGTTGCATCTTTTATTGCCAGGCATCTCGGAAGAGCAGTTTTGTTTACATCTCGATTACGCGATGCGGGAATTGGGCGCACAAGATGTGAGCTTTCCGAGCATTGTTGCTTTCGGAGACAATTCTGCGCTTCCTCATCATCGTCCGAGTCGGAAAGTGCTGAATGAAGATGAAGTAGTTGTTGTCGACTTCGGTGCCCTTGTCGATGGGTATCACTCAGATATGACTCGTTCATTTATTAGTACGAAGGGGTCAACGTCGCGCGGGAAAGAACTCATGGCGCGTTTTGATGCCGTGAAGCTCGCTTGTGAAGAAGGTGGCAAACTTGTAGCCCCTGGCGTGTCGGCTGCAAGCATCGACACCCGTTGCCGCGAGGTACTTGCGCAGGCAGGGCTGGAAAATGAACTAAATCATGGCGTTGGGCACGGGGTAGGGCTGCTCATTCATGAAGCGCCATGGATAAACCCAAGATCTTTAGACGTTCTTTGCGAGAATGACGTGGTGACCGTAGAGCCAGGGGCGTATCGTATGGGGCTTGGCGGTGTACGTGTGGAAGACCTTTTCATCGTTACCTCGGCAGGCCACGTCAACATATCTCGTAGCCCAAAAACACCATATTCAACACTGAACGTTTAGGAAAGATTATGCCTTCAATTAGCACGAACGATTTCAAAAACGGCATCACGCTTGAACTCGACAACGGACTTTTCACTGTTGTGGAATTTCAACATGTGAAACCCGGTAAGGGTGGCGCCTTCGTGCGTACCAAGTTGCGTAACGTACGCAACGGTAACTTGTTAGAAAAAACGTTCAACGCTGGCATCAAGGTCGAGCAGGCCATTATTGATAAGCGTGACATGCAGTTCTTGTACAAAGACGGTGAAGAATATGTGTTCATGGATACCGATTCGTACGACCAAACAAATGTTGGTCCAACTTCTCTTGGCGACGCAGTTGACTATCTCATCGAGTCTGCAGTTGTCATTATTGCTTTCCACGGAACCGAAATCGTTGGTGTTGAAATGCCTGCTTCGCTAGAACTACTCATTGCTGAAACTGACCCTGGCGTGCAGGGTGACCGCGTGTCGGGTGCTCGTAAACCAGCAACATTGCAAACTGGTAAAACTCTCCAAGTGCCTCTTTTCATTAACCCTGGTGACAAGGTCAAAGTCGACACCCGCAGCGGCGAATACATCACGCGCGTTTAAATGAAAAATGCATCCCCGAAAGGGAACTTCGCCTCAGGTCATGCTTCAGATGCTCGGGAACAGGCACTCATTTTGCTGTATGAAGCTGAATCACGCTCAATGTTGGTATCCGACGTGGTGCGCGAGCAGGTGGTAGTGCCCCATAGTGCCGCAGTTGCGCTTGCGCTAGGGGTAGAAGAAGCGCAGGTCACCTACGACGAGATGATCTCTTCGCGGGCCAAAGGTTGGCGCCTCGAGCGGATGCCCATGATCGACCGTGCAGTTCTGCGCTTGGCTCTGCACGAACTGCGGGAATTCCCCGATGTGCCCACTGCTGTAGTGATGAACGAGGCCATTGAACTCGCCAAACGCTTCTCAACAGAAGACTCAGGGCGTTTTGTGAACGGAATTCTGTCTGCTTTGCTCGAATCTGTTCGCCCAAATGCCAAATAACTGCTAACCTGAAAGAAATTCACCGTCAAACGGGTCCTGAGAGGCTCGAACGGAAGGCAATATGACGAATACAGAGAAGGCAGCCAGTGTGCTGACCAGCAACGATGTGCAGCGCGCAGTACGCCGCATCGCTCATGAAATTATCGAACATGTTGCCTCAGTGGCCGGTTCTCTCAGTTCTCCAGAAAAAATTGCCATCATGGGCCTCCAGCATGGCGGCGTGTGGCTTGCTGAAGCCATCTATTCCAACATCCTAGAAATACAACCCGATGCGCCTGTGGTGCTCGGATCCATCGACGTCAGCATGTACCGAGACGACATTGGGTTGCGACCCACTCTAGAAGTAGCAACATCACATGTTCCCTGCAGTCTCGATGGGGTGTTGGTGGTGCTTGTCGACGATGTGTTGTTCACGGGGCGTACGGTACGCGCAGCACTCGACGCCCTCATTGAATTCGGTCGACCACAAGCCGTACGTCTGGCAGTGATGGTCGACCGCGGGCATCGGGAACTCCCTATACGACCCGATTTTGTGGGGAAGAATCTCCCTACTCACGTAAATGATGAAGTACTCGTGCGCATGTCGGGTGTAGAAATTTTTCCAGGAGTGCACGCATGAAGCATCTCCTCTCAATGGACGACCTGTCGCTTAGTGAAGTGCAGCAGTTATTGTCGCTTGCCGACGAAATGAGTGAAATACAAAAGCGCTCTCAACCAAAAGTTCCTGCTCTACGCCATAAAACAGTGGCAAGTCTCTTTTTTGAAGACAGCACGCGTACTCGGTTGTCGTTCGAGACGGCAGCTAAGCGGTTATCGGCCGACACCATGACCTTTAGCGCAGCATCGTCAAGCGTGAACAAGGGCGAGAGTTTGCGCGACACGGTAGAAACTCTGTCGGCGATGGGCGTAGACGCATTCGTGGTTCGTCATAAAACTGCTGGTTTGCCACTAGCTATGACCCAGTGGACGAATGCTCATATTGTGAACGCTGGCGATGGCGCACATCAACATCCCACTCAAGCCTTGCTCGATGCATTTACGCTCACTCGTGCCCTGGAAATGGGCAATTCTCTTGCAGGCGTGCGCATAGCAATGGTCGGAGATATTCGCCATAGCCGAGTTGCGCGCAGCACGGTGCGAGCTTTTGTTTTGCTCGGCGCCAAGGTCACCCTCGTTGCGCCAGCCTCGCTGTTGCCTCCGTCGCTCATTTATAGCAATGCCGCTCACACGAGCCATGAGTGGCCAGTTTCTGTATCGCATGAACTCGATGAAGTTCTTGGCGAAGTCGATGTTGTGTACCTCTTGCGCATGCAACACGAACGCATGAATGCAGCGTTTATCTCTTCAGTAGACGAATACGCACTGCATTTTGGTTTAACAGCACAGAGGTTGGCGAAACTCCCTAGTCACTTCAAGTTGATGCACCCCGGTCCCATGAATCACGGGGTGGAAATCGGTGTAGACCCAGCGTTGGTTCCTGGGTCACTCATTGCACAACAGGTAACCAACGGTGTGTCTATACGAATGGCTGTGCTGCTTTCACTACTTGGTCCCGCAGCTTCAAGTGAAACGACGAAAGAAGAGAGAGATGTCTCATAGCAAATCCGTTCTCATTATTGGTGGAACAGTCGTCAATACTTCGGGTGAAGTACTTGCCGACGTCATGATTGACCAAGGGGTTGTGCAAGAAGTCGGACCAAACATTTCTGCGAAGTATGCCGCTGAAAATGAAGGTGGACCACGGCGCATCGATGCAACTTCTTGCGTAGTTACTTCAGCATTTGTAGACCTGCACACTCACCTGCGTGAGCCCGGCCGCGAAGAATCAGAAACCATAGAGACAGGGTCCCGTGCAGCAGCGCTTGGTGGCTACGGGGCTGTCATAGCCATGCCAAATACC
Source organism: Bifidobacterium breve (assembly GCA_945886445.1). Lineage (GTDB taxonomy): Bacteria > Actinomycetota > Acidimicrobiia > Acidimicrobiales > Ilumatobacteraceae > F1-20-MAGs119. The sequence continues at coordinate 110,570 of CAMCZG010000001.1, forward strand.
GAGCCGGCACAAGATTCAGTTGCAGTGGTGGAGTTTGTGCGGATGCAAGGGGAGCGTGCCGGCTTGGTCGATGTGGTTCCGTCTGCGTGTATCACCGTGAATCGCAGTGGCTTGCAACTCAGCCCGTTTCATTCGCTGGCGCAAAACGGAGTGACTCTGTACACCGACGATGGCAATGGGGTGCAAGATCCGGTCATCATGCGCCGAGCAATGGAATACGCCAAAGAGCTCAACATCACCCTCATGCAACATTGCGAGGTCTCTCGACTCACCGAAGGCGCAGTGATGCACGAGGGTTGCTGTTCTTCTCACCTCGGGCTGCCAGGTTGGCCATCAATCGCAGAAGTTTTGATGCTGCAACGTGATCTTGAGCTAGTGCGAGAAACGGGTGCGAAAATGCACTTTCTGCATCTGTCCACTGCGCGCAGTGTGGAACTCGTGCGCCAGGCGAAAAATGAAGGCTTGCCCATCACGGCCGAAGTGACTCCGCATCACTTTTCTCTCACTGATGAAAAGCTGTCTGGGTTCAACACTGTGTTCAAAGTAAATCCACCATTACGCACCATGGAAGATATTGAAGCACTGCGTGCGGGGATGCAAGACGGAACAATTGACGCCATTGCTACCGATCATGCTCCACATGCGGCGCATCTGAAAGATCAAGATCTCCAAGCAGCGCCACCGGGAATGTTGGGCTTGCAAAGTGCGCTCGGTGTGGCAATGAAGTACTCGGGTTGTTCAGTTCAACGAGTAATTGAGTTGATGTCTTGGGCTCCTGCTCGTATTGCTGGTCTCACTGCTCGCCAAGGAAATTCTGTTGCCTCTGGCAACATCGCAAACCTCGTCGTTTTCAACCCAGCAGCACAATGGGAACAATCTCTCGATCAGATCGTGAGCAAAAGTCAAAACACCCCTTATCTCGGACTCCCATTGCAAGGTCAAGTGCAATGTGTTCTGCGAGATGGAAAAGTCATAGTAGAAGCAGGAGTAGTAACAAAATGAGTGCGCCGAATGGTTTTACAGATGGGCACCTCGTGCTCGCTAACGGCGAAGTATTTGAAGGTGAAGTGTTTGGAGCACTGCCTGAGTCGGGCATTTCTGCTGGCGAAGTTGTTTTCAACACCGCAATTACCGGGTATCAAGAAATTATTACCGACCCTTCTTATGCCGGGCAGATCATTACCTTTACGCAGCCTCATATAGGGAACTACGGAACTGTTGATGTAGATAACGAATCGGTGAGGCCCTTTGCTCGCGGTGTGGTCATGCGCCAAATGGCGCGTCGTCATAGCAACTGGCGCGCACAAGACTCGCTGTTGTCGTCGCTGCAACGCTGGGGGATTCCCGCAATTGGCGGAATCGATACGCGACGCCTTACACGCATTTTGCGTGATGCCGGTGCAATGAGTGGTTCTTTTGGAACTGCCGATCCGAAAATACTTTTACAATCTGCACAAAGCGAAAAAGGTACGGCAGGGGTCGATCTTGTTTCTCAAGTCACCACACAGTCGGCCTATGAAATGGGTTCAGGCAAATACAAAGTGGTGGCCTATGACTTTGGAATCAAATCAACCATTGTGAATTGTCTTGCCGAAATTGCCACCGTACGTGTTGTGCCTGCCCATACCAGCGCTGAAGAAGTGTTGCAGATGAAACCCGACGGTGTCTTTTTGTCGAACGGTCCGGGCGATCCGGAAATGGTGAATACTGCAGTGCAATCCATCAAAGATCTACTGGAAAAGGGCGTACCCATTTTTGGAATTTGCCTTGGTCATCAACTACTGGCGCGAGCAATAGGCGCTAAAACCTACAAACTCCCATTTGGCCACCATGGTGGCAACCACCCGGTAAAACGTCTCGAAACAGGCACTGTAGAAATCACCAGTCAAAATCACAATTTCTGTGTCGATGAGAAATCTCTTGCTCAACTCATCGATGTCACGCATATCAACCTCAATGATGAAACAAATGAGGGAATGAGAGTGCGCGGTGCAAGGGCGTTCAGCGTTCAGTACCACCCTGAGGCGGGTCCGGGACCTCACGATTCAAGATATCTCTTTAACCAGTTTGCCAATGTTATGGACGGAAAGTAATGCCGCGTCGTAACGATATTCACAGCATCTTAATTATCGGTTCCGGACCAATTGTTATTGGTCAGGCATGCGAGTTCGACTATTCGGGAACGCAGGCATGTCGTGTGCTGAAAGAGGAGGGCTATCGCGTCATACTTGCGAACTCGAACCCGGCCACCATCATGACCGACCCCGACTTTGCCGACCGCACATATATCGAACCACTCACGGTAGAAGTTTTAGCCAAAATTATCGAACGCGAAAAACCAGATGCTGTATTGCCCACGCTCGGTGGCCAAACAGGGCTCAACCTTGCAATGGCACTCTTTGAAAAAGGTCTCGTCGGGGTGCCGGGCACTCCAGAACTCATTGGCGCGAATGCTGAAGCAATCTCAACAGCTGAAGATCGAGACAAATTTAAACAGGCAATGATTGAAATCGGTTTATCGGTTCCACGCAGTGGTGTCGCTCGCAATATGGAAGAAGCGCATGAGGTGCTTGCTGAAATTGGTTTACCCATCATTATTCGACCTGCTTATATTTTGGGTGGTCGCGGAACAGGCATTGCAAATACGCAAGAAGAGTTTTTGAAACTCGCCTCGAACGGTTTAGATGCAAGCCCTATCCGTGAAATTCTTATCGAAACTTCCATCGTTGGGTGGAAGGAATATGAACTTGAAGTAATGCGCGACAAGGCCGACAACTGCGTCATCATCTGCTCAATTGAAAACCTCGATGCGATGGGTGTACATACAGGAGACTCCATCACAGTGGCGCCTGCGCAAACCTTGTCTGACGTGGAATATCAAAAGATGCGCGATGCCGCATTTGCATGTATTCGTCGAGTAGGAGTGGAGACAGGCGGTTCCAACGTCCAGTTTGCGGTCAACCCTGTAAACGGCGATCAGGTTGTCATTGAAATGAATCCCCGTGTTTCACGTTCATCTGCGCTGGCTTCAAAGGCGACGGGTTTCCCAATTGCCAAAATTGCGGCAAAACTTGCGGTGGGTTACACGCTCGACGAAATACCTAATGACATCACCAAAATGACTCCAGCAAGCTTTGAGCCAACAATTGACTATGTCGTAACCAAAATTCCGCGGTGGGCATTTGAGAAACTTCCCGGTACAAGTGGTGTGCTTGGCACGCAGATGCAAAGCGTGGGAGAAGTGATGGCCATCGGGCGCACGTTCCCAGAAAGTTTGCAAAAGGCCTTACGTTCATTAGAGCAAGGTCGTGCAGGGCTGAACGCCGATTCTTCTGAAGTGCACATGCGCAATTTGAGCGATGATGAACTATTACAAAAATGCGCCATTCCTACCCCCGATCGTATTTTTCAGGTAGGAGAGGCCTTGCGCCGCAGAATTGATGTGGAGAAGGTTCAAGAGCATTGCTTGTACGACCATTGGTATCTCGATCAGATGATCTCCATCATCGACGAGCGTTTGGAGTGGGAATCTTTGGCTGCTCAAGGTATGCAGCTGAGCGAAATTTCACGCTCTGTGTGGCGTCGTGCGAAGCGACTCGGCTTCTCCGATGTTCAACTAGCTTTTCTTCTTGGTTCAAGCGAACGCGAAGTGCGTGCTGCTCGAAAAGCAGCTGGAGTAATTACCACATTCAAAACTGTCGATACTTGCAGCGCTGAATTTGATGCAAAGACTCCGTATCACTATTCAACATATGAAGACGAAAACGAAGTGCGACCCTCGTCTCGCCCACGCGTCATCATTTTGGGCAGTGGACCCAACCGCATTGGTCAAGGCATTGAATTTGACTACTGCTGTGTGCATGCAAGCTTTGCCCTGCGTGACGCCGGGTTTGAAACAGTGATGTTGAACTGCAACCCAGAGACCGTGTCTACTGACTACGACACCAGCGACCGGTTGTATTTTGAGCCACTGACCTATGAAGATGTTCAAAATGTAATTGAGGCAGAAACTCTTGCAAGTGGAGGAGTGGAACCGAAAGTTATTGTGAGCTTGGGCGGGCAAACTCCATTGAAACTGGCTTCGCAAATTGACGCTCGTCTCATCGCCGGTACGTCACCAAACTCCATCGATCTGGCAGAAGATCGTGAACGGTGGAACGCTTTGTGTGAAGAGTTGTTTATTCCTCAGCCTCCTGGTGGCACCGCAACTACTTTTGATCAAGCGCGCAGTATCGCTTCACGTATCGGTTATCCAGTTCTGGTACGCCCTAGCTATGTTTTGGGCGGCCGTGCAATGCAAATTGTTCACGATGAAGATCATCTCCAACGTGCTATGAAAGAACTTGCTCATGAAGGTTCACTTGGCCGTGAGGGTGGTCTCTCTGCAGAGCGCCCCATCCTTGTCGACCATTTTCTTGAAGATGCCACAGAGGTAGATGTCGATGCGGTACGAGACATTACCGGCGAAGTGCTTATTGGTGGAGTCATGGAGCATGTGGAAGAAGCGGGTGTTCACTCTGGAGACAGTGCATGCGCAATTCCTCCTCAAACTCTCCCCGACTGGGTAGTTGAAGTCATTCATTCTTATGCAATAGCTTTGGCAAATGCCCTAGAAGTAGTTGGTCTCTTGAACGTGCAGTTTGCAGTATCAGGAACAACTGTCTATGTCATTGAGGCAAACCCGCGCGCAAGTCGCACTGTTCCGTTCGTGGCTAAAGCAACTGGTGTGCCGTTAGCAAAGGTTGCAACGCGCGTGATGCTTGGAGCAACGTTGAATGAATTGCGCATAGAAGGTTTACTCACCGAGCCAATTACAGGTCACGTCTCGGTGAAAGAAGCGGTTCTGCCCTTTAGTCGCTTCCCCGAAGTCGACACGGCGCTTGGGCCAGAAATGCGTTCTACTGGTGAAGTAATGGGAATCGATGCAACGTTTGGTCTTGCTTTCGTCAAAGCCGAAACCGCTGCAGGAACAATTCTGCCAACGACTGGCTTGGTGTTTTTGTCACTCGCAGATCGCGATAAACCTGCCGGACTCGTGGTTGCTCAGCGACTCAGAGAATTAGGTCTCGGAATTGCTGCTACTTCGGGAACAGCAACATACCTATCGCGCTTCGGAGTTGTCGTCGACCGCATCGTGGCAAAAGTTTCAGAGTCAACAATTGGTAGCGACACTGCAGTAGGTCTCATCGAATCTGGTGATGTTGCCTTCGTTGTTAATACCCCTCGAGGAGCAGGATCTCGTTCCGACGGACAGGCGATACGTAAAGCAGCAAACGTTCATCACGTTTCTTCAGTAACCACGGTTGAAGCTGCCTTAGCTGCTTTTCAGGGTCTCATCGAGCAAAAGAAGCACCCTCTGACCGTTTGTTCACTGCAAGAGTTTCACCACATCGGCCGACAACGAGCAAGTCAAGTGGGTGCAGCACATGAGGCATAGTCACCTCAAGTCTTTTGCACGGAAACAATGTGCCGATGGCGTTTCCATCGGTTCTGTTCATTTGCATCAGCCCGTGCTCACCGCATCGGGTACGGCAGGTCATTGCGTTGAACTCAATCACTACTTTTCCATGGCGGAAATTGGCGCAACAGTAGTGAAATCTTTATTCGCCACACCGTGGCCTGGTAACCCAGCACCTCGACTGCATCCCACGCCAGCAGGAATGATCAACGCCGTGGGTCTGCAAGGACCAGGTGTACCCAAGTGGTGTGAAACAGATCTTCCCGAGCTCGAGAAACACGGGGTCACAATTGTGGCGAGCATATGGGGTCGCACGGTTGAGGAATATCGTCAAGCTGCAGAAATGCTGGCGCCACATGCGCACCGCATTGCCGCTCTCGAAGTCAACTTGTCTTGCCCCAACTTGGAAGGTCGCGGGGGAATCATTGCTCACGATTCCGTGATGAGCGCAAATGTTATTGCAGCGTGTGCTGCAGCCGGTGTGCCACTGTGGGCAAAGTTGAGCCCCAACACCGATCGACTCATCACTATTGCCGAAAGCGTTGTTGAGGCTGGAGCAGAAGCGCTCACCCTCACCAATACTTTGTTGGGGTTGTTGTTGAACACCGATACTGCTCAACCGGTGTTGGGAAATGGCGGCGGGGGAGTATCAGGTCGAGCAATGTTCCCTGTTGCATTACGCGCGGTCTTCGATGTGCGCAAGGCACTGCCGCACATTCCCATTGTCGGAGTCGGCGGTATTGCCAGCGGCAACGATGCAATTGCAATGATGCAAGCAGGTGCTCATGCAGTTCAAGTTGGAACAGCCTCTTTTGCGCGTCCCGATGCTGCAATGAAAATATTGAATGAAATGCATGCATGGATGCGAAAACAGGGCGTGTCTCAATGGTCAGATATCACCAATACGGCTCATCGTTCATGATGTTGTATGAACATTTCCCAATTCGGGCTATTGATTTCGGTAGTGTTAGGTCATGAAAGTCGCAAGTTTCTCTACTCTCAGTGAGGTAGAAACTGCTATTGCTGAGGTCTTGCAAGGAAGAGAACAATTTACGGCTGCTGTTGCCCGCGGCGAATTTCACGCCATATCTGTCGGCGAATTCATTATCAGTCACCCACACGTGCATGCGCTCTACGTTGTGAAAGTTGCAGAGTCTGTTCCCGGAATGGGAAAGGTGTCTGCTCGGCGCACACTCGATGAATTGGGTGTCAACTATCTCAGCCCCTGTCTCTCCATCACATCTGTTCAATGGGAAACACTCTTTGCCGGTGGGCAACAATGAGTGCTTCACGCGACCCCATTATTTTGGTGCTGTCGGGGCCCGGTGGTGTGGGCAAAGGCACCATTGTTCAAGCTCTGGTGAAGCGCGATCCACAACTGTGGTTGAGCCGGTCATGGACCACACGTAACCATCGAGAAAATGAAGATCCAAACGCTTATGTTTTTGTGACTCGCGAAGATTTCCAAGAACGCATCGCGGCAAATGGATTTTTAGAGTGGACCTCATTTTTAGGCAACTATTACGGGACCCCGTCTCCTGAACCGATAGAAGGAAACGACATCGTTCTGGAAATTGAGGTCGACGGGGCCCAACAGGTGAAAACCAGCCATCCCGACGCAGTTCTTGTTTTTGTATTGCCCCCGTCTCGCCTCGAGCAGCAGCGTCGGTTGCGGGGTCGGGGAGACCCCGAGCAAAAGGTGGAAGAGCGCCTCCGCAAGGCCGAAGAAGAAGAACCCGTTGGCATTGCCATCGCCGACCATGTTGTGGTTAATGACGATCTCGAGCTTACTTTGCAGGAACTTTTGCGAGTTTTACACCACGAACGTAACCGGCGCACGACTCGGTAGGATAAACCCACTTCGTCGACCCTGTTTTTCTCACTACACATCTTGGAGGCCCCCGTGGCACGTGCAAATGACTCAATGATCAACCCGAAAATTGAAGAACTCCTCAATCGGGTCGACTCGAAATTCAGCCTTGTTACCTTGGGTGCGCGTCGTGCGCGCCAAATCAACTCATACTTCAATCAGCTAGGTGACGGCTTGGGTAACTCCATCCCGCCTCAGGTGAGCTCGGTTGCCCGTAAGCCCATCAGCATTGCCTTTGAAGAAATTGCAGCTGACAAAATTATCAAAACGGAAATGCCAGAAGATGTGTACTACGACGCGGTCGATGGCAACGTGTATCTCACCGATTGGGCTGCAGCTGCACAAGAGCAGGCCGCTATCGACGCTGAAATCGCTGCTGAAGCCGCAGAGAACAGCACATCAGACAACGCCGAGTAAGTTGCCGTTGGCACTGTCAGAAGAACCTCTTTCAACTGTTGTGTCATGACTGACTCCTCAATTTTCAGAGACAAATTTATTGTTGTCGGTGTTTGCGGTGGCATAGCTGCATACAAGTCAGTTGAACTCATTCGCTACCTGGTCGATGCTGGGGCACATGTTGCCACCATCATGACCCCCGATGCAGAACACTTCATTGGGAAAACTACCCTGTCGGCGTTGTCCTCTGAGCCAGTGCACACCTCGTTATGGGACGACCAAAGCGTTATTCCCCATACGCGGCTTGGTCAAAAAGCCGATGTCATCGTTGTTGCGCCAGCCACGGCTCGTCTCATTGGGTCGTACGTTGCTGGTATCTCCTCAGATCTGCTCACGACAACTCTGATCGCTACACAAGCACCAGTTGTGGTGTGTCCGGCAATGCACACAGAGATGTGGGAGCACGATGCTGTGCAGCACAATATTTCTGTTCTGCGCAGTCGGGGAGTTTTCATTACGCCCCCTGAAGAGGGTCGTCTCGCCGGTGGAGATGTAGGCAAGGGTCGTCTTGCGGCAACAGAAAATATTGTGGAAATAATGGCGCAAGCTCTACAACCTCATACAGGCAACGGTTCGCTATCGGGAAAACACTTTTTGGTGACGGCAGGGGGAACTCGTGAACCAATCGATGCGGTACGTGTTCTTGCTAACCGTTCGAGTGGCAAACAAGGTCATGCCATTGCACTTGCAGCGGCATCGCGGGGTGCTCTCGTTACTCTCATCACCACTGTGGAAATGGCCCCCGCCCGGCACGGCATTTCACAAGTGCAGGTAGAAACAGCGCAGCAAATGCAAGATGCTGTTGAAAGAATTGCGCCAAGTGCCGATGTCATCGTGATGGCAGCAGCGGTAGCCGATTTTCGGCCCGTTCTCATTGCCGATGGAAAGTGGAAAAAGGAAGATGGTGTGCCGCCAATTGTCCTTGAGGCCACATCCGATATTTTGGCGGGTCTCGGGAAAATGAAGCGTCCGGGTCAAATACTGGTGGGGTTCGCCGCTGAAACCAACAATCTCTTGGCGAACGCACAAGGCAAGTTAGAGCGGAAAAACCTCGACCTGATTGTTGCAAACGATGTCTCGTTGCCACAGGTGGGTTTCGGGCACGAGACCAATGCGGTGGTCATCATCAGCGTCAATGACGATCCGATAACGGTCGATCTGGCCAGTAAAACCACTATCGCGCAACGCGTATTGGATAGCGTAGAGAAGTCACTTCATCGCATACAGGAGCACACGTGAGCAAGTACACATTTACATCAGAGAGCGTCACCGAGGGTCACCCCGACAAAATGGCAGACCAAGTGTCTGATGCCGTGCTCGACGCCATTTTGACGGAAGATCCTCATGCTCGTGTTGCGTGTGAAACTTTGCTCACCACTGGCTTGTGCATCGTCGCTGGTGAAATTTCCACAAATGCTTACGTACCCATTCCCGACATCGCTCGCGCAGTCATCAACGAAATTGGCTACGACAACGCTCTCTTTGGTTTCGATGGCAACACCTGCGGAGTCATGGTCACACTCGATGCGCAGAGCCCCGATATTGCCCAAGGCGTTGACTCAAGCGAAGAAGTGCGCAAGGGCAAAAGCGGTGAAGACATTTTGAATAGTCAAGGTGCTGGCGACCAAGGAATGATGTTTGGTTATGCATGTAACGAAACCGACGACCTCATGCCACTTCCTATTTGGCTCGCACATCGCATGGCAGAGCGCCTCACCGAAGTGCGTAAGTCGGGGGCAATTCCATACCTGCGTCCAGACGGTAAAACCCAAGTCACTTTCGACTACGAAGACGGCAAGCCTGTTCGGTTGAAAACAGTGCTCATTTCCACTCAGCACGCCGCAGAAGCCGATCGCGACACGGTCATTCGTCCCGACCTCATCGAGCAAGTCATTCGCCCAGTTATTCCTGCGCAATTCCTCGATGACAATTACGACATCTTCGTCAACCCAACTGGCAAATTCGTATTGGGTGGCCCACATGCCGACACCGGACTCACCGGACGTAAAATTATCGTCGATACATACGGTGGCATGGGTCGTCACGGTGGTGGAGCCTTCTCAGGTAAAGACCCATCGAAGGTCGACCGCTCTGGTGCCTACGCTGCACGTTGGGTAGCCAAGCATGTTGTCGCCTCAGGCGCTGCAACTCGCTGTGAAGTACAAGTTGCCTATGCCATTGGCGTGGCGCACCCGGTCAGCATTTTGGTGGAAACCTTTGGAACTGAAATTGTTCCTACTGCAGTCATTGAGCAAGCAGTGCGCGACGTGTTCGACCTGCGTCCTGCCGCAATTGTTCGTGACCTCGACCTGAAGCGTCCGATCTATCGCAAGACTGCTGCATATGGTCACTTCGGTCGCGCATTGCCGCAGTTCACGTGGGAGCACACTTCACGTCTCGCCGAGTTCAAGGCGGCTGTCAAGCTCTGAACCAGCAAGAATTAATCTCTACGCCCTCGTTGGGTAGGCGCATTGTTCGTGTTGTGCCCAATGTGAGTGGAGTGAATAAAACTTTCGATTACCTTGTGCCCGAGTCCTTGAAAAATGTCAAGGTCGGCAGCATCGTTCGCGTTGAACTTCAAGGTCGTCGTGTCGATGCATGGGTAATCGATGAGGTTGTCCGTCCGGGTCTCATCAAATTTAAAGACGTCATCAGCCTTCTCTCAGAAGGACCATCTGAAGAAGTAGTGCAGCTCTCGCAGTGGGCAGCGCAACGGTTCTGTGGGCCTGTGAGGGCTGTTCTCTCCTCCGCAAGCCCATCTCTTCGCATCAAGAAATTGGGTACACGTCACAGCGGAGCAGCTCGTAAATCGGGCCAACGTGGTGTTGTCGCAGAGGCTGAAGAACTTTTTGACAACCAGCGAGGTGGAGTGCTCGTGTGGCCAGCTCCACGCCCGTTACGCCCTGTGCTTGAATCTGGCATATCGCGGGGAAGAACGCTTGTTGTTACTCCGTCAGTAGGTTTTGCTCGCACCATTGCGCAGGCTCTTCGGCGAGAAGGTTTATCGGTTGCTTTAATGCCAGACGACTGGCAGCGCGCCGCTGAAGGTGTCGATGTGGTGGTAGGTGCACGTAGTGCCGTGTGGGCATCTATCCCAGAACTCAAGAGCATCATTGTTCTCGATGAACATGATGAACGCTTGCAAGATGAGCGCAGTCCTACATGGCATTCCCGCGATGTAGCAATTGAAAGAGCGCGGGCCCTTGGCATTCCATGTCTGTTGGTTTCTCCGCTTCCGACAGTTTCAGCAACGCATTGGGCAGGGTCTCAAGCAGTGCGTTTCGTTGAACCAGCATCGGGTGATTGGCCGTCCATAGAGGTAGTTGACCCATACAGCGATTTGGGTGACGAAGAGAAGCCTCAATTTGGTCTCCTTTCATCACGGCTCATTGAAGTTCTGCGCGACAAGTCAAAAACCGTTGTATGTATTTTGAATACCAAGGGTCGGTCACGCCTGTTGTCGTGTAAGGCCTGTAAGGCAATTATTCGTTGTGAAAACTGCGACGCAGCTGTTATTCAAAACGAAGAGGGAATACTGGAATGTAATCGTTGCGGAGCTCATCGCCCCGCTACGTGCCAGTCGTGCTCAAGCAATGCTCTTGCACTCCTGCGCAAAGGTGTTGCCAAGATGCGAGATGAAATTGAGAAGGCAGCGTTAAGGCAAGTTGTTGAATTGTCGGCAGAGACAACTGTTGCTGCAAATGCGGCATCTCTGGTGTACATCGGCACCGAAGCAGCCTTGCATCGTGTTTCCTCGGCCGACGTGGTCGTCTTTCTAGATTTCGACAATGAGTTATTCGCACCTACCTATAGGGCTGGTGAGCAGGCGTGGACCTTGTTGATCCATGCAACTCGGCTCTTGAAGGGGTCGAGCAAGGCACTCATTGTTTTGCAGTCGCAAGACGCGTCAAATACTCAGTACACCGATTTTGTTTCGCCAGATCCGCAATTACTTATTGAACGCGAACAGAAAAAACGCAAGGTGATGCAGTTGCCCCCATATGCGGCAATGGCCCGTGTAGTTTTCGCTGACCGAACGTTCAACCCTGCCGATTGGGCACATTGCAAACTTGCATTTTCTTCTAGCGTGAAGACTGCAGAGTTTCTTGTACGGGCGGAAAATGACGAGGCACTTTCTCAAGGTATTGCCCAACTACGCGATGAGCTATCGACTCGGTTCCGTTGTTATGTCGATCCGATGCGTTACGCATAAAACTCGGAATCCTTTTTTGCTCCCCAGACGTTTGACGTCAAAACCATTTTCAACTATCCATTGTGCAAGAGAATCGGAACCAAGATTTTTTTGTACAACAAGCCAAGCTTCTCCAGTTGGTGACAATCGAGGCAACCATCGCAGGAGCAACTCATGCAATGCATCTTTCCCAATGCGAATGGGCGGGTTGCTCCAGATGAGATCAAACTGAATGTCGCTTGGAACATTGTCGGGGGTTTCCACGTGAATATTTTTGAGTTGTGCAATGTTGATATTTCGCAGTACGAGGTCACGAGCACGCGGGTTCACATCGACGGCCCATACCTTGCTTGCAGGAGCCAGTTTTGCCATACATAAAGACATTGGCCCCCAGCCACATCCGAGGTCGAGGAAGTTGCCGTGGTCTGGTGGTAACGGCACCAAAGTGAAAAAGACTGCTGTTCCTCTGTCGAGGTGGTCGTAGCTAAAGACGCCCCTGTCGCTCTTTGCGAGGAAATCGTGACCAAAAGCATTCCAATTGACGTCTCGTACTGCAGAGCCAATATTCGCAAGGTCGCCCTCTTCAGAGGAAAAGTAATGTTGCTGCGCTCCGGAGTTCATCGTAGATAGCCTTGCAGGTGTGGGATACGAAATCAGGACATATGGCGATCCGGTATTGAAGTCGCAATCGCTTGTAATTGAAAATATCGACGACAAGTTGGTGCGCCTCACCGATGCAATGCTCGACATCATGTACGACGCGCCGGGCATTGGCTTGGCAGCTCCTCAAATTGGTGTTCAAAAACAACTCTTCGTCTATGACATTGGTGACGGGGCAGAGGTGCTCATTAATCCGGTCGTGGTCGAGTCAAGCGGCGAATGGGTGTACGAAGAAGGCTGCCTGTCTATTCCCGGTCTCTATGTCGAGATGGTTCGTCCCAAAGAAATTCTTCTCAAAGGCATTAATATTAATGGTGAAGAAGTTTCGGTTGAGGCCGACGAACTCTTGGCGCGACTCTTTCAGCATGAACTCGACCACTTGAATGGCGTCTTGATGTTTGAACGCATGACTCCAGATCAGCGAACCGAAGCTTTAGCGGAATACCGTCGCTTAACAGAAGCACTCGACGACCCCTCTGGGGCACGAGAGAAAATCAAGAGCCAAGAGCCCAAGGTCATCAAACTGAAGTAGGAAATATCGCATCTCTACTGGTACCCGCGCCTTCTGGGCCTACTGAACGCGTCATCTTTTTTGGTACTCCAGAAATATCAAGCGAAGTGCTCACGTTGCTCATCGAGAGCGGAATACACGTTGAAGCAGTTGTAACGCGTCCCGACAAACGGCGTGGTCGCGGCTCTGATACTTCGCCTTCTCCTGTAAAGGCCGCAGCAGCCCATTTCAATATTCCATGTTTCGATTCCATCGATGCAGTGGTGTCCGAGCTCCAAAATAGAGACTCTCTAGCAGGCGTTACCGGTGTGGTGGTTGCCTATGGGCGCATCTTGAAAGAACCGCTCATCTCTCTGATGCCGCTCGTCAACCTGCATTTTTCCTTGTTGCCGCGTTGGCGTGGCGCTGCACCTGTTGAGCGCGCAATTTTAACTGGTGACGCAAAGACTGGTTCGAGCATCATGCAGATAGAAGAGGGACTCGACACGGGGGGCGTTTATTCAGTTGAGGAAGTGGAGATACTCACTCACGAGAGTGCAGATGAATTACGTTCACGACTCGGAGTGGTAGGGGCGCAGCAGTTAGTACATATGTTGCGTCATGGTTTCCCTCAGCCAACAGCACAAGTTGGTGAACCAGTACATGCGGAAAAGATTTCTCCGTTTGAATTGCAAATCAATTGGAACGAGCCGGCAAAAAATGCTGTGCGACGGGTGCGTTTGGGTGGCGCGTTTACGAATTTCAGAAATCAACGCGTCAAGGTTCTCGATGCCCGTGTGCACGAATCTGTATCAGACAATATTGCGAACAACAGTTTTGCTATTGGCGCAGTAACGGAAGTACGAAAAGACGGAATGATGGTGCGTACAGTAGATGGCTATCTACTTGTTGTGCATGTGCAAGCAGAAAGCAAAAAACCTATGCTGGCCAGAGACTGGGCAAATGGGTTACGAGTGGCCGTCGGCGATCAATTTGAGTTTCTCTCTTCTTCTACAAATAAGGATGCAACATGACCACCGCGTGGCAGGCAAAAGTTCTCACAGTCAGCGACGGAGTATCAACGGGTCATCGTGAAGATCTCTCTGGTCGAGCACTGGTTGCGTTTCTCGAAGAGCATGGGTTTGTGGTGGTCGAGCATGCCCTGTGTGCCGATGGGGAAGAAACGGTGTTCGCACAACTCCTGACTATGACCAGTGAATTCTCTGGTCTTGTGGTCTCCACGGGTGGCACGGGGTTTTCTTCCCGCGATGAAACTCCGGAAGGTGCTGTACGAATTATTCAGCGACTTGCTCCTGGTTTGTCAGAAGCAATGCGGGCAGTAAACCCGCTAGGTCGACTCTCGCGAGGAGTTGCCGGAGTAGTGGGGCAGTGCATCGTGGTGACAACGCCCGGTAGCCCCAAAGGCTGTGTTGAGCAGCTCAGCGCCATTATTGATGTACTCCCACATGCTCTTGCATTGCTATGTGAGACCCCAACGCAGCACTGAGGGCAATAATCCCGAGGCATCCATAACGTGTTCTCCTAAGATGCAAGGGTGCTTCGCCTCGTCTTGCCTAAAGGTTCATTAGAAAAAGCTACCCTCGAACTTTTTGAGGCTGCCGATCTCACCGTCATTCGTTCGTCATCAGTTGATTATCGCGCGTCTATTGACGACCCACGTGTAGTTGAAGTGCGTATCTTGCGTCCTCAAGAGATTCCCGTGTATGTCGCTGAAGGCCTCTTTGACCTTGGCATTACAGGCCGCGACTGGGTGGAAGAAACCAGCAGCGATGTTCATAGTTTGGGCGAATTGCAATATTCAAAAGCAACAAACAATCCAGTTCGCGTAGTGGTTGCTGTCGATGGAAATTCTTCAGTTCAACGCACAGAAGACTTACCTGCGGGCGTGCGAGTGGCGAGCGAATATCCTGAAATGACCAAGCGTTATTTTGCCGCCAAAGGAATACAGGCCGATGTGCGGTTGTCGTACGGAGCAAGCGAAGCGAAGATCCCCGACATCGCAGACTGTGTTGTTGACATTACGGAAACCGGTAGGGCACTACGTGCGGCTGGGCTACGTATTATCGACACCATTCTCACTAGCTACACAGAACTCATTGCTCACCCAGCCGCGTGGGCGAACCCAGAAAAGCGTCACGCAATGGAGCAACTCCACACATTGCTCCTCGGAACCTTGGAAGCGCGTGGGCAGGTTCTGGTGAAGCTCAACGTGAGTGAAGCAAGTTTTGAAAAAGTTTTGAAAGTATTGCCATCAGCCAAGTCGCCAACGGTAAGCCGCTTGGCATCTGGCGACTACGCCATCGAGTCTGTGGTACAAAAGCGCACCATCAATACGGTCATCCCTGCTCTCAAAGATGCAGGGGCCAGCGACATTCTTGAAATCCCCATCTCCAAAATTATTCACTAATTCATGGGAACCTTTGCCGCAACCGATGCCCCTTTTGTGGAAGGCGTTCATGTTGGCCTCGTGGCTGAGTTCGATTCTCCGGCGGGTCTTGGTTATATCGACTCTGCCAATGGCAATCGCTATTTCTTTCACTGCATAGCTATTGCTGACGGTTCGCGCGAAATAGCGGTGGGTCAAAAGGTACTTTTTGAAATTGTCATGCGTTTTAATAAGTCAGAAGCATGGAATATTCAGAAAAACGACTAGCCCATCTCCTCTTCGTCTTTCAATAACGCATCTTTAATTTGTACAAAGGCAATACGAATATTGTCTAGCGCCAACTTTAAAGTTGCTTCCTCGTCACCAAGGCGTCCTTCGAGACCCTCCACCAAGCACGCCACCGAGTCGATGGCGAGAGCCGCTTCAAAGAGGCGAGGCGGTTGAGCAGACAAGTGAATAGCGGCGAGTTCATAGAGACCCATGACGTGGTTCACCACAACGACCTCGGCAGGAACTTCGGCGAGGCGCTGGCGGGTCTCGGCCAAGGCTTCGGCTGCCTCAGCTAAGTCGATGTCTGATTCTTGGGGGATTGCACTGTCGTTAGGCATATTCACGCAGGTGACGGTACTTGGCAAAAGCGGTTGAAGGCAGCATTTTGGCGGTAGTCTTTCCAGCAATACATCGGCAAAAGTGGGTTCGCCCCACCCAGCCACCCCGTTAGCGGGAGTGCGTCTGGGTCCCGTTGCACGCGTTGCGTGCTGCGCGACCTCGCGTGCCCCTTTTAACGGTTATCCAGGTTTATTGGGCAATCGAAAGGGAGAGCCACTTGCACAGGAGTGAACGGCCATAGCTACGGCGACGAACGAACCACGGTACAACGATCGCATTCGGGCACGAGAAGTACGTCTCATCGACGCACTAGGCAACCAGTTGGGAATCAAAACCCTTCCAGAAGCTCTCGAACTTGCCAAGCAGTCCGACCTCGACTTAGTTGAGGTTGCACCGCTAGCAGTTCCGCCCGTGTGTCGCATTATGGACTACGGAAAGTTCCGCTACGAAGAAGCACAAAAGGCAAAAGAGTCGAGAAAAAAGACCACGCAGGTCACCATTAAGGAAGTGAAGCTTCGCCCGAAAATTGGTAAGGGCGACTTCGATACCAAGGTGCGTCACATGCATGACTTTTTAGAAGACGGACACAAAGTGAAAGTCACTTTGCAATTCAGGGGCCGCGAAATGGCTCACCCTGAGTTGGGGTCCCGTTTGCTCGACAATGTCATTGAACAGTTAGGTGAGGGAGTCCGAGTGGAAACCCAAGCCCGACTCGAAGGGCGAAATATGACCATGGTGTTGTCTTCAGACAAAAAAGTAGTGAAAAAGGCAGATGAAAAACCTGTTGTCAAACCTTCAGAGAAGCCAAAAGTAATTGCCGAAGCGGTGCCAGTACCAGCGGCAATAACACCAGAAGTTGAAGTAAGTGTTACCGAGTCAGGAGAAGTACATGCCGAAAATGAAAACTAGCAAAACAGCGTCAAAGCGCTTTCGTAAAACAGGTACAGGCAAGCTGCGTCGCCAGCAAGCCATGCGTCAGCACTTGTTTGAGAAAAAGTCATCAAAGCGCACACGTGCATTAGCCGGAACCGTCGATGTGCACTCAGGTGATGTGAAGCGCATTAAGCGCCTCCTCGCCGAAAGATAATCATCCACCGTTGTCAACAAGTTGTTTAAAGAAAGTTAAAGGAGAACCACTATGGCCCGCGTAAAACGCGCCGTTAATGCTCGTAAGAGTCGTAAACAGACTCTCGAGCGTGCAAAAGGTTATTACGGTAACAAGAGCCGTTCGGCTCGTGCTGCCAATGAGCAGGTAATGAAGTCAGGGCAGTACGCCTTCCGCGACCGCCGTGCAAAGAAGGGCGAATTTCGTCGTCTTTGGATCCAGCGCATCAACGCTGGCTGCCGTATTTACGACATGAGCTACAGCCAGTTCATTGCCGGCCTTAATGCAGCAAACATTGAAGTCGACCGCAAAATCTTGGCCGACATGGCAGTTCACGACATCGACTCATTTGGTCGTTTGGTGCAAGCCGCAAAGGCAGCACTCGGCTGAATCAGCCCCTTGTAAGTTTTACGAGCACCCCAGTTCGTCGGCTGCGCCAATTGCTCTCTGAGCGAAAGGAACGCTACGAATCGGGGTGCTTCGTTGTTGAAGGGCCCACTTTGGTGCAGGCCGCCATCGACGCTGGACTTGAACTCATTGAGCAGTTCGTCTGCGAGGGTGCGCAGCCATGTGTATCTGCTGGCGAAGTGCACTTCATCAGTCAAAACACGTTAGAGCGAGTGTCTACCACGGTGACCCCGCAAAAAGTTCTTGCTATTTTTGCCATGAATGCAGGCGATGTCTCCACTCTGCAAGCGATGTCGCCAGAGCATTCCTCGCAGGCCGAATGGATACTGGTTGCCGATCGGGTAGCTGACCCAGGCAATCTCGGAACCATGATTCGCAGCGCAGTGGCTGCAGGGGCAAGTGGCATCGTCGTTACGCCGGGCACTGTTGATCCGTATTCACCCAAAGTGGTGAGAGCTGCGGCTGGAGCCATCTTTAGTTCGTCGCTCTTTTTATCGGTGTCGTTAGAGCAACTTGCCGACATGAAGTGGCCGCTACTCGGAACAACGTCACATGAAAAACTCGGCCCCATGGCGTACGACGAAGTGAACTTGGCGCAAGGGGTGGCCCTTGTGATGGGCAACGAAGCTTCTGGGCTCGCTCCCAACCTGCCTATTTCTCAGTGGATCACGATCTCGCACCAAGGGCCGGTAGAGAGTCTCAATGTGGCGATGGCCACCACTGTTTTATGTTTTGAAGTCGCGCGACAACGAAAACACCACGCTTCAGGTGCCTGAGACCACTAACGTCGGGGTCTATGACTTCTCCAGTGCCCTTTGTTGAGCAAATTGCCGCGGTTGTCGACGCTTCGCTGAAAACCATTGCAGGCCTCACGTCGTCGGAAGAAGTCGCTCAGGCTACGCCTGCACTGGTGGGCAAGAAGTCTGCACTCAGCCAACTGAAGTCGTCAATGGGGAGCATTACCGATAGCGAAGAGCGTAAATCTGCTGGTCAAGCCCTGCACGCTGCCCAAACCAGCGTCGACGCGGCGCTCGGTGCAAAGAAATCTGACTGCGAAGCAACAGAGATGGCTGCACAATTGTTGCGTGAACAGATCGATATCACAGAACACCTAGTGTCAGGAACTAGTCGAGGGCGGTTGCATCTCGTTACGCAAGCAACACAACGACTTGAAGATGTTTTCATTGGGTTGGGGTTCCAAGTTGCTGAAGGCCCAGAAGTGGAAAGTGATTTCTACAACTTCGAGGCATTAAATATGCCAAAGTCGCACCCAGCGCGCAGCATGTGGGACACCTTGTTCGTCGAAAGTGAAGAGCCGGGCAGCGTTGTACTACGTACGCATACATCACCCGTTCAAATTCGTGTCATGCAAAATTGGCCACCTCCCATTTATGCAATCATGCCGGGCCGCGTGTTTCGTCGTGATACCCCCGATGCAACCCACATGCCGGTGTTTCATCAAATTGAAGGTCTCGTCATCGACCGCAACATCACTTTTAAAGATCTTGCCGGCACGATCGAGGCATTCACCAAAGCATTCTTTGGTGATGACTTCACGAGTCGACTTCGTCCTTCGTATTTCCCCTTCACTGAACCAAGTGCAGAATTCGATATTCGTCGCGCAAATGGCTCATGGATTGAGTTGGGTGGCTGCGGCATGGTGCACCCCGATGTCTTGCGCGCTGGTGGACTCGACCCAGAAGAGTGGTCGGGGTTTGCTTTCGGGTTCGGTATCGACCGTATGGCAAAAGAACGCCACAATGTGGAAGACATCCGTGAGATGTACACCAACGATCTTCGTTTCTTAAGGCAGTTCTCGTCATGAAAATTCTCTTGTCTTGGCTCAACGAGTTCGCCGACTTCGGCACCGATACTGAAAACCTCAGTGATGCATTGACCTCATTGGGTATGCCCGTTGAAGAAGTCATCGAGTCGGGTTCGCGCTTGCAAGGCGTTGTTGTTGCACAGGTGTTACGTACCGAGCGTCACCCCGATGCCGAGAAGGTTCATCGCGTATATGTGACCACAGATGGAATCAACGAACTTCATGTGTGGTGTGGCGCATTCAATATGGCGGCCGGCGACAAAATTCCACTTGCAACTCTCGGCACAACGATGCCCGATGGTCGCCAAATATTGAAGCGTGGAATTCTTGGTATCGATAGCGAAGGCATGTTGTGCAGCGCTAAGGAATTAGAGCTGAACGAAGATCATGGTGGAATATTCATACTGCCATCGCACCTGCCACTCGGTATTGAACTCTTCGATGCACTTGGAGCGACAACCGACACCATTTTCGACATTGA
>CAMCZG010000002.1 GCA_945886445.1 Bifidobacterium breve
CGATGGGGCAACAAGTGTTGCGGCAATTAATGCGTGTGCAAAAAATACACCCATATACGCTCCTGTCAGATACGTATGTGTGTGCAAAGAGTTGCTTAGAGTGCCGCGATTTCTTTCAGGGCCTGCACGGTCATAATTGCCCCAATTGCCGCCTCTTCGCCTTTGTTGCCTTCTGTGCCACACCTGTCGAGTGCTTGCTGAAGGGTATTAACGGTGAGCACGCCAAAGGCGACGTGTACACCCGACTGCAATGCGGCCTGTTGCAAACCAGAAGCAGCCTCGCCTGAGACGTATTCAAAATGTGGGGTATCTCCGCGAATGACTGCGCCAAGAGCCACAACTGCGTCTACCTTCCCGGACTTCGCTAGCGCCAATGCTGCAACGGGTAGTTCGAATGCCCCGGGCACCCAGATGGTGTGAATGTCTTTTGGGGCAACTCCATGGCTGGTGAACCCTTGAACAGCGCCAACACGCAATGCGTCAACAATGTCAAAGTTAAAAGTTGCACAGAGGATGCCAAAGCGCATTCCGCTTCCATTTACTTTTACGTTGCTGAGTCCATCATTTGGTCCGTGCATTTTTTACTCCATTCTTCAGACGAATTATTTATCCATATCAATGAGGTGACCCATGCGTTCTTTTTTCGTACGCAGGTACTTCTCATTTTCGGGTGTTGGTGCAATTTCAATTGAAACTCGTTCTACTACTGCAAGTCCGTAACCTTCAAGGCCGCCATATTTTGCGGGGTTGTTGGTCATAAGTCGCAACTCTCTCGCTCCGAGGTCGGCAAGAATTTGTGCACCAATGCCGTATTCGCGGCTATCAACTGGCAGACCAAGTTCTATGTTGGCATCCACTGTGTCAAGGCCTTCGTCTTGCAAAGAGTATGCGCGAATCTTGTGACCTATTCCAATGCCGCGTCCTTCATGGCCACGTAAATACACAACAACGCCCCGGCCCTCTTCGGAAATTTTCCGCATAGCTGCAGCAAGTTGTGGGCCACAGTCGCAACGTCGACTACCAAACACGTCACCCGTGAGACATTCGCTATGTACACGAGTAAGTACTGCACCTGGTGCGGAAATATCACCTTGCGTAAAAGCTAGGTGTTCTATGCCATCAACGGTATTGCGATACGCGTGGCATGTGAAAATACCCCATTCAGTAGGTACGGGAGCAGAACTAATGAATTCCACTAGCCGCTCGTTGTGACGTCGATGTTCAATGAGCAGAGCAATGGAAGACAACAGCAAATTGTTCTTGGTACAAAATGCGCGCAGGTCATCAAGGCGCGCCATGGTGCCATCATCATTTTGAATTTCACAAATAACACCTGCAGGCTGGCAGCCAGCAAGTTTGGCAAGGTCCACTGCGGCTTCGGTATGACCTGCTCTTTTCAGTACGCCACCTTCGCGGGCCCGAAGTGGAAAAATGTGCCCGGGCCGAGCAAATGCTGCATAGTTGGCCTTGGGGTCAGAGAGTGCACGTAATGTAGCGGCGCGGTCGGCTGCAGATATTCCCGTGGCGATTCCTTCCATGAGGTCTACCGACACGGTGAAAGCAGTGCGGTGACTCTCAGTATTTTGATCAACCATGGCAGGGAGGCGTAGTTCATCACAACGCTCACCGGTGAGTGGTGCACATACAACACCTGTGGAATGGCGAACGATGAATGCAAGTTTTTCCTGCGTGGCGAATTCTGCAGCCATGATGAAGTCGCCTTCGTTTTCGCGATCTTCATCGTCAACGATGACCACCATTTCACCGCGAGCAATTGCTGCGAGTACTTCGGGAATGGAAGCAAACCCGTGGTCTTTGGGTTGGGGGGACGTGCTATTCATGGTTTTCCTTTCGCACCTCAACAACGACTTCTATGTCGGTATCGAGTTGTTGAACTGATGAAATGGTGCCGCGCCACATGTTGGCAATATCGCCAACTGCGTCGCCGCTGAATATTCCGGGAGCATTGTCGCCGCCGGCAATGGCCGGGGCAAAGTGAAATACGTATCTATTCACTAAGCCAGCGCGATGGAATGCGCCAGCTACGTGATGGCCACCTTCAACAAGCAATTGCAGTACATCTTCACTGCCAAGTTTGCGCAGTAGCGCGGTGAGATCTCCGCTGTATTCAGTGCATGGGTGCACTTTTGCCTGTGGTGGTGCACTACCAAGAACAATGCGTCGTGGTGAAGTTCCTTCTGCATCGCGAACAGTGAGTTCAGGGTCATCTGCACGAATAGTTCCTGCGCCAACGACGACGGCATCACTTTCTGCACGTAATTCATGAACACGTTGTCGAGCAGACGCACCAGTAATCCATTGGCTGGTGCCATTTGCCGCCGCAGTTTTACCATCGAGCGTGCTTGCCATTTTGAGAACTACAAATGGCATGCCAGTACTGCGGTGATGAATGTAGGGAAGAAGCTGTGAGTGCACCTGCCCTGCAAGTACTCCAAGTTCCACTTCAATACCCGCAGCACGTAGAGCACTGATGCCAGTGCCAGCAACTTTCGGGTCGGGGTCAACTATTCCCACAACAACACGTTGAACGCCTGCGTCGATAATGGCTTGGGTACAGGGGCCAGTTCGACCAGTGTGTGAGCAGGGCTCAAGAGTGGTGTAGAGAGTGGATCCGCGAGCTACTTCACCAGCGCGGCGCAGGGCGTGAATTTCTGCATGTGGCCCGCCAGGAGCCGAGGTGCAGCCTTCATAGGTAGAACCATCGACGGCAACGACAACAGCACCCACCCATGGGTTAGGGCGCGATACCAGACGCGCCTGCAACGCCGTGCTGAGTGCACGGCGCATGAATTGTTCATCGCGCACGCTAGGCGTGCTCGCATTCTTTGTCATGCCTCCACCTTGCTCCCATCCGGACTATGACCGTCGGTATTGGAGTTCCACCAATTCGGCCCAATCACCGAAGTGAAAGGGTTCGCAGACTATGACTGCCGGTTGGGACTTGCACCCATACCCCGCAAGGAGTTGTTTGTAGTTGTATTCGTTGTGCGTTATCTATTGCGTTACCTACGTTATAGGCGATCGCAGGCTGTGGCACCTTCTGCTAGTCGCGAGGTGACCATTTTTGTTTGGGGTCTGAGACCTCAGTTGCCTTGCGCTTGTCTGCTCGAATGACATTGCGAAAGATGACGGTAAAAACGATGACAAGGCCAATAATGATGAGCCCGAAAGTGGCGTACTGCAAACTTCCACCACGGTCACCAGCTTGGGTGGGGGCTTTCCCGCATCCAGGCTTTGGGTACAGCCCAATACAGTCGCTCGGTTCGCGATCGATGTCATAGGTGTAGAGGGGTTCGGTGATGGGTGTCTCTGAGCTGGCAGACACTGATGAGGGAAAAGCGACAGATGGCACTCCGCCATCGTCACACGGCACGGGCGCAGATGCCAAACGGGAACTATGGTCATAGCGATGTCTGATACATATGACACCGTCTTAGTGGTCGATTTTGGGGCTCAATACGCCCAACTCATTGCGCGCCGTGTGCGCGAGGCCCATGTGTACTCAGAAATAGTGCCGCACCGCATCACGGCAAGCGAAGTTCAGAGGAAAAATCCGCGGGCAATTATTTTGTCGGGTGGGCCCAAAAGTGTGCATGTTGAAGGTGCTCCGGTGCTTGACCCCGCCATCTATGACTTGGGCATTCCTATCTTCGGAATTTGTTATGGGCACCAACTGATTGCACAACAACTTGGTGGCGAAGTGTCGCGAGGTGGCCGAGGTGAATATGGCCGTGCACTGTTCACTCGCAATAACGAGACCTCAACGCTGTTGCATGATTTGCCATCTGAATATTCGGTGTGGATGAGCCATTTCGATTTTGTTGCGCGAATGCCAGAAGGGTTTACTTCGTCGGCCTCTACTCCCGATGCACCTATAGCGGTCATGGAAAATGCGCAACGCAAAGTGTGGGCAGTGCAGTTCCACCCAGAAGTGGTGCACTCTGAGTACGGACAAAAAATTCTTGAACGTTTCCTCATCGAGCTCGCTGGCTGCACTCCGAACTGGACAATGGATTCCATCATTGACACTCAGGTTGCAGCAATTCGTGCGCAAGTGGGAAATGCACGCGCTATTTGCGGCTTATCTGGCGGCGTCGATTCATCTGTTGCCGCTGCGCTTGTTCATAAAGCAATTGGCGCACAGCTCACTTGCGTTTATGTCGATACTGGGCTCATGCGCAAAGGTGAAAGTGAACAAGTAGTCGAGATGTTCCAGCGCAATATGGGCATTGAACTCATTCATGTGAGTGCCGGTGAAAAGTTTTTCAACAAACTCACAGGCGTAGTGGAGCCAGAAGCAAAACGTAAAGCAATTGGTGAACTCTTCGTGCGTATTTTTGAAGAAAATACTGGTGGAGTGACCGACGCAGAATTTCTGGTGCAAGGAACCTTGTACCCCGACGTCATTGAAAGTGGCGGAAGTGATGGCACTGCATCGGTCATTAAAAGCCACCACAACGTAGGTGGCCTGCCAGAAGATATGACCTTGAAATTGGTTGAGCCGCTGCGCACACTTTTCAAAGACGAAGTGCGCAAATTGGGTAGTGAACTTGGCCTGCCCGATGAAATGGTGTGGCGTCAACCGTTCCCGGGCCCAGGGCTTGGCGTGCGCATTATTGGCGAGGTCACCCCCGAACGTGTGGCTATCTTGCAAGAGGCCGATGCCATCGTGCGCGAAGAGGTACGTCTGGCCGGCCTCGAGCGAGACATCTGGCAGGCCTTTGCCGTTCTTGCCGACATCCGCTCGGTGGGCGTTATGGGCGATGAACGTACCTATGGGCACCCCATCATCATTCGTGCCGTCACAAGTGACGATGCCATGACGGCCGACTGGGCGCGTTTGCCCTATGACTTATTAGAGAAAATGTCGAACCGCATCATCAATGAAGTGCCCGGTATCAATCGTGTGGTGTACGACGTGACCTCAAAACCACCCGGCACGATTGAGTGGGAATAGGGTAATTTTTCGCTCATTTAGGCCAATTTTTGGCAAAAAATGAGAAATATCGACCCAATATGGCCCCTCACCATGAGCCGCTCGTAGGGTGGGGTCATGTTCGTACGCCCCCGCGCCCGACTGATCGCCTTGGTGGTCGCTCTCAGCAGTTTTGCTGGGCCTGCGTTGTGGGCCACTGCCCCTGCGTCAGCTGCCTCGAACAATATCCAAAACCAGGTGAATGCCATTTTGAACGAACTCGACCAGATCGAAGGGCAAATGGATGCCATTTCTGAAGATTATGCAGCGGCTTTGTCTTTGCAAGATGACCTTGTTGTAGAAATTGAATCTTCAAAGGCAAGTGTTGCGCTGAAAGAAGCGCAGTTGGCCGGAATGCGTAAAGACCTCTTTGGAGTCGCCAAGCAGGCGTTTATGAGCGGTGGTCGAACAAACAGTTTGACCTCGCTCCTCACCGATACGGGTGGACTCAATGCCATGGTGCAGCGTGAACATTATTTATCTGTTGCGGTGAATGCTGGAGCGAACTCGAGCGACGAGCTGGATGCCCTTGTGGAAGATCTCAACTTGGAGCGCCAGAAGTTAGAGAAGAAAAAAACTGAAGCAGAAAAGCAAGCCCAGGTGGCAACAAGCCGTTTCAATGCGGCAGAAAACCTGGCGAATGCGTACCAGTCAAAGTTGGGTCGTGCTCAAGCCGACCTAGGAGAAGCGTTACAGATAGAGCGCAATCGCCGCGATGCAGTGGCACTAGAACAGTCGCGCGCCATTTCGGCGAAGTATCAGTCGCAAGCAATCAATATAAAAGTGAAGTCTCCATCTTCGCGTGCAGGTATTGCGGTTCAATCTGCGCTGGCACAAATTGGAACCCCTTATCAATTTGCTCGTAGTACGCCAGGTGTTGCATTCGACTGCTCTGGACTCACCTTGTATGCATGGGGTCAAGCCGGAGTGAGCCTGCCGCATTACTCACGCGCACAATTCCAGCGTGGTCCGAAGATTCCTATTTCTGCCGCTCAGCCAGGTGACCTCATCTTTAGCCGAACACCCATTGGGCACGTGAGTCTGTACATCGGAGGCGGCCGAATGGTGCACGCTCCTCGTCGTGGAGATGTGGTGCGCATTGCTCCAGTCGACTGGGGTCGGGTTGTTGGAGTCACACGTCCGGGTTAAGTCGTCGTGCGCTGCAGTAATCTGTAGTGATGCAAGGTGGCCATCATGATTGAGATCAATCGAGTTTCGCAGTGGTTGGAAAGTCATATTGAAGGTCTGCGTGGCCCATTTGAATTCAACATGATTACTGGTGGACGCTCCAACATCACATATCGCGTTGTAGATGCTGCGGGTACCCAGGTGGTTTTGCGTAGACCTCCTACGGGTCACGTATTGGCCACAGCACACGACATGGCGCGCGAGTATCGCATCATTTCTGCTGTTGGCAAAACTGAAGTGCCCGTGCCAAAAACACTTGGGGTATGTACAGATTTGGAAGTCAATGGGTCACCGTTCTATGTCATGAGTTATGTGGAAGGTGAAGTGCTTGATTCGCAATTAAAAGCAAGTGTGATGACTCCTGAGTTGCGTCGCACAGCGAGTGAGAACCTCATCGATGTAATGGTGGCCTTGCACAGTGTCAACATTGACGAAGTGGGTCTTGGCGATCTTGCCCGACGCGATGGGTATATCGAAAGGCAAATCAAACGTTGGAGTGCCCAGTGGGAAAACTCTAAGCAACGCGAGCTTCCTGAAATGGATGAGGTTGAACGGCTGTTGCGTGAGGGAACGCCTGTGCAGCACGGTGCAACAATCGCCCATGGCGATTACCGATTTGGTAACTGCCTCACCAACACTGCAACTGGTGAAATTAGAGCAGTTCTCGACTGGGAGTTATGTACTCTGGGCGACCCGCTTGCCGACATTGGCTATTTGGGTGTGTATTGGAGTGACCCAGGTGCTCTCGCTCGAAAGGAAAATGATCCTTCGGGCTTGGAAGGCTTTCCTACGTATAAAGAAATGGTGGCGATGTACGGGCAGAAGTCTGGTCGTGATGTGAGCAACATCGATTACTACGTTGCATTTTCTTCATGGCGGCTCGCAGTCATCTCTGAAGGCGTATATGCACGCTATGTGCATGGTGCAATGGGGAAATCTGACTTCGACCCAGCACCACTGCAACGTTCTGTTGAAATGATGGTGGAGTCGGCACTGCACGCACTGCAAGGAGGCAAAAAATGAATAACGAAACTGCGCAGGAATTAGTGGGTTGGGAACGCAGTTCATTTTCTTCTGCAAATATCACACATGCGTCCTACCGCAAAGGCAGCGGCCCAGGTGTAGTGGTCGTGCACGAAATTCCCGGCATTACACCCGCTGTTTTACGTTTCGCCGAGGAAGTAGTGCAAGCAGGTTTCACCGTGGTCATGCCATTGCTTGTTGGTGAAGCAGGTCGAGAGGTGAGCGGCAAATATATTGCGTCGTCAATGTCTAAAATTTGTGTTTCACGAGAGTTCACCACGCTTGCGGCGCAACAGACGTCACCAGTGATTTCATGGTTGCGTGCGCTAGCGCGCCAACTTCACGAAGATGTTGGCGGACCTGGTGTAGGGGCTATTGGCATGTGCTTCAGCGGTGGTTTCGCATTGGGCATGATGCTCGATGAGCGGATGATCGCCCCTGTGCTTTCTCAGCCATCACTTCCGTTTGCTATCGGGAAAAAGAATTCGAGTGATCTCAACTTGTCTGCAGATGATGCGGTGGTCATTGCCAATCGCGCGGCAGCAGGATGTGAAGTGTTGGGCTTGAAGTTCAGCGACGACAAACTAGTGGGCGACCGCTTTTCTGCGCTACGCGCTCTGCTGGGCGCTGCATTCATTGGCATTGAGTTTCCCTCTGCGTCGAAGAAAGATCATTCTGTTCTTACCGAGCAGCGCGTAGATGAAGGTGTCACTCGCGTTATTTCATTCTTGCAAGAAAAACTACTTACGCAAGCCCAGCAATAGCCATATCACGAGCTGTTTTGTAGTCGGCCTTGCCGTTTGGTGCCCGAGGAATTTGAGTAACAAACACCACTCGCTTTGGTGCTTTATAGCCTGCTAGCTGAGTTTTTACATTGGCAATGATGGTTGCTTCTTCTACCTTGGCTCCGGGCGACAGTGAGGCAACGGCAGTTACTGCCTGGCCGAATTTTTCGTCATCAATGCCAACAACGAGACAGTCGAGAACACCGTCAACGCGCTTGACTGCTTCTTCAACTTCCTCTGGAAATATTTTTTCACCAGCAGAGTTGATGACCTGGCTTCCGCGGCCAAGAAGGGTGAGAGAGCCGTCGGCTTCTACTGTTGCCATGTCGCCAGGAAATGAATAGCGCACACCATTGATGGTGCGGAATGTTTTGCTCGACTTCTCTGGGTCTTTGTAATATCCAATAGGCACCGCACCGCCTGCTGCAACTTTGCCAATTTCACCAGAGCCAGGTTGAACTTCGCGGTCGTCTTCGGTGAAAACCTTTGTGGTGGGGGCAACGGCAAATTTTGCAGTTTTTGGCGGGACGCCTTTCATGCTGATGGAAGTGCCCATGGAGCCTTCACTTGAACCCATGGCATCGAGAAGCACTACGTGTTCGATGCGCTCAAGTAATGCTTCTTTCACTTCTGAAGTCCACATCACCCCAGATGAGGCAATCATTTTTAAACTGCTCGCATCGTAAGAGGTGCCTTTTGCGGTGGCTTCGTCAAGCGCTCGAATCATTGGTTTCACAAATGAGTCACCAACAACAACGGCAAGCGTTGCTTTTTTGTCTTGTATTACCTGAAACAATTCATGCGCATCAAAACTGCGCTTTTGCAAAGTGATGACGTGTGCCCCACCAGATTGCGGCATCATTGCGCCAATCCACATTCCGGTGCCGTGCATGATGGGGCAACCAGGAATGGTGATAGGCCGAATGCCATTTGCGTGTGCATCGCGAACAGTTGTGCTGAGTTGCGAAAACTCTGACGGTGGTGTCATGCCAATAAAAGCCAAACCTCCATTCACGAAACCTTCGGCCAACGAACCCATTTGGTACATGACGCCTTTCGGCATGCCTGTGGTTCCGCCGGTGTAGAGCATGTAAATGTCGTCTTCATCGCGCGTGATGCGTGGCATGGGGTCGTAGTCAGCGACGAGAGTGTTGTACGGAACCGCGGTGACAACATGGTGCTCGCCGTCGTCGCTCACCTCAACAAGCAATTTCAATTTGGGGAGTCGGTCAACGACGCGTGCAACACGATCTCCGAGTGATGAGTGAAAGAAGAGCGCTTCGGCATCGCTGTTGTCGAGGAGGTAGAGCAACTCTTCGTCGAGATAGCGATAGTTGACATTGACGGGCACGCCACGAAATTTGAACGTGGCAAATTGTGCCTCTAAATACTCATTTGAGTTATAGAGGTAGAGACCCACTTTGCTTTGTGGCTGGAGGCCAGCATCAACAAGTGCACTTGCAATTCGTGCGGCGCGCTGATCGTATTCACTCCAAGTGCGCGTGACCGTTCCTTGGGTGACGGCAGGTGAGTCGCCAATGGAGTCGGCAATAGATTCCCAAATGGTTGCAAACTGTTTTTCCATGAAAGGAATCTAGTTGACTTTTGTCACAACCTTAAATTGCTGGTGCGAAAAACTCGTGATGTGGTCAAGAATGTTCTCGACACTTCGCAGGCTTTTTGGTGCGGCGAATAAATGGCGCACAAGGAGCCCTTTGGCGGCTTTTGCGTCGTGCCCGCCAGCTTTTCCGTTCGATTTTGTAACAAGGTCAACCGAAATATAGCCCTGTAACTGTGACTGGCTGGGGAGGAATATTCCGCGGTGGTCTTGTGGCAACACATCAACAACAATGTGGCCGGCACACAAGTTGTTGATTGCCGTTGTGACGGGCTCGCGCCACAGCTTCGACATCGTTTGCACAGGAGCATTTTCGACAGCAAGCCTGGCGCCCATTTTTAATTTGTAGTCGGGGGTGGGGTCGGCACCGAGCACTGCACCCAGCAGACCGCTCAATACGACAATGTGGTCATTGGCAAAGTTCCGCTGTGCTGTTGTGAGAGTGGGTAGATCGAGATGCCCCCACACCACCCCGGTGTAGCGCTCGCAGGCCACAAGAGTGGGCGAGCCGACAAGAGACGAGTTTGCGGCTTGGGCGCGTTCAAGGTGTTTGCCCGATACGCCGAGGAGCGCCGCAGAGCCACCGTCTGCTTCGCGAAGAGCAGTAGCAATTGTTTTGCGCTGAGCGCCTAGAGCCTTTCCGAATACCCCTTGGGAGGGTGACCATTTCGTACGGGCGAGACCACCGTCGGCCTTTCCTTCTGAAGGGGGAAGAAGTACAAACATGTTTTTCGTTACAGGCATACAACTTTTTTCTCTCGTTTTCGACAAGGAATGTAACTTACCTACCGAAGGGTAATAAGGTGTTGAGGTATCTAGGGGTCGGGGACGTTTTATGAAAGTACAAGTAGATCAATCGAAGTGCCAAGGGCACAACCGATGCTATGCCATTGCCCCCGAACTTTTTGATGTCGATGACATGGGCAACGCTTTTGCAATTGGAGATGGGGTCGTTGAGCCGCACCTTGCAGAAAAAGCACGCCTGGCAGTTGCTAATTGTCCTGAGTACGCCATCAGCATTGTTGAATAGCAAAGAAAGTTTTTATGACAACACTTGACGAAAAATCTATTTATGGCCCAGTAACAAACTGGCAGACCGACTTCGACCATGCCGACCCGTCGTATAACGAAAATGCGCATGAAATTTGGAGTGAATTGCGCGGCACATGCCCGGTCGCTCACACCGAACGTTACGGCGGTACATGGTTGCCGGTCACGCATGAGCTCGTGCATGAAATTGCCTACGACACTGAGCACTTTTCCAGCAGAGGTGTAGTAGTTGCCACCGTCAAACCAAGTGATTTGCCCGATGCCATTCCTGCACCCATTGGCGGCGCACCTCCAATTACGTCTGACCCCCCATTTCATCAAGATGCACGTCGCATTTTGTTGCCCGCATTTTCTCCAAAAATTATTGATCTCTGGGAACCAGAAATTCGCTTATTGTGTCGCGAACTCATTGCCGACATGAAAGCAGCCGATGTGGTCGATGCTGCTACGCAATTTGCACAGCACATTCCGGTCAACGTCATCGCTCGCATGTTGGGCTTCCCGCCAGAAGACGGTTCAGTATTCCGTGGTTTCGTGCACGATGTTTTGGAGGCCATCAACTTGGAGCCTGGGAAACGGGCAGAAGCTTTTATGGCACTCGATGCCTATGTTGCGAAGCAAGTGCAAGATCACATCGACAACCCACGTGATGACCTCACGAACTTTTTGTTGAATGCAAAAATTTACGATCAGCCACTCAGCCTTCAGCATGTCGGTGGAAGCATCATCTTGTTGCTCATTGCCGGCATCGACACAACGTGGAGTTCAATCGGTTCAAGTTTGTGGCACTTAGCAACGAACCCTGTCGATCGTCGTCGATTGGTTGATAACCCTGCTCTCATGCCAACAGCGATTGAAGAGTTTCTTCGTGCATATGCGCCGGTCACCATGGCGCGTGTCGTGAAAGACGACTACAACTTCCACGGAAATGAAATGAAGCAGAACGACTGGGTGCTTTTGCCGTTCCCTGCAGCAAACCGTGACCCGGAAGAATTTGAGAATGCCGACCAGGTACTCATCGACCGTGAAGTGAATCGACATGCTGCATTCGGTCTTGGTATTCACCGTTGTTTGGGCTCTAACTTGGCACGACTCGAACTGCGCGTTGCAGTTGAAGAGTTCCTTGCGGCCTTCCCCGATTTCGAGCTTGCACCCGATGAAGTAGTGAAATGGAGCGTTGGTCAAATTCGCGGCCCACGTGAATTGCCAGTTCGCATTAACGCCCGTACCCTCTAGGAGTGCTCGACCTCGGTTCTCTCAACCCCGATCAATACGATGCGGTGGTGCACCGAGGCGGGCCCCTCTTGGTGGTTGCGGGGGCGGGTTCAGGAAAAACACGAGTATTAACCCAGCGCATTGCATGGCTCATTGAGGGTGGTGTTCACCCCATGCGTGTTCTTGCTATTACTTTCACCAACAAAGCTGCTGGTGAAATGCGCGACCGCGTGGAAGCGTTGGTTGGTCCAGTTGCACGCCAAATGTGGGTATCGACGTTTCACGCAGCATGTGTTCGCATTCTTCGTGCCCATGCCGACCTTCTCGGTTTCCCAAAAACCTTTTCTATCTACGATCAATCTGATGCTCAGCGTCTCGTCAGTTACGTCATTCGCGATCTTGGGCTCGATGTAAAGCGATTTCCAGCACGTGGTGTTCAGGCACGAATCAGTTTGTGGAAAAACGAATTGCTCTCACCAGGTAAAGCAAAAGATCGTTCTACCGGAATGCTCGAGTCAAAGCACGCCGATGTTTACATTGAGTATCAGTTGCGTTTAGAGCGCGCCGGGGCAATGGACTTCGACGATTTGCTCATGCGTACAGTGCAACTCTTCAAGCAGCATCCCGATGTGCTGGGTATGTACCAAGAGCGATTTGAACACATTTTGATAGACGAATATCAAGACACCAACATTTCCCAAAATGAAATTGTTCTTATGCTTGGCGCAAAGCATCACAACGTTTGTGTTGTGGGCGATACCGACCAATCGGTTTATCGTTTTCGTGGAGCAGATTTTCGCAACATCATGCAGTTCGAGGAAGCATTTCCTGATGTCACCACTGTGGTGTTGGCACAGAACTACCGCAGTACACAAAATATTTTAAATGCAGCCAATGCGGTTATTTCCAACAATATTGAGCGGAAACCAAAGAACTTGTGGAGTGACTCCGGAGCAGGTGACCCCATCGTGCGTTATTACGCCGATGATGAGCACGACGAAGCACGCTGGATTGCGCAACAAATTCATGAGGCACACGAAACCGATGCGCGCCAATGGGGCGAAATGGCCATTTTCTATCGTGCGAATGCGCAAAGTCGTATTCTTGAAGAGTCGCTCATGCGTTTTGGTGTTCCCTACAAAATTATTGGAGGAACTCGTTTCTACGAGCGTCGTGAAGTGAAAGATGCTCTTGCATATTTGCGCGCTGCTATTAATGAGGCCGATGAAGTCAATGTGAAACGTGTTCTCAATGTTCCTAAGCGTGGCATTGGCGACACCAGCGTCGACAAACTCGATACATATGCCCGCAATCACGGCCAGGGGTTTTCTTTTGCACTTCATCATGCGGCTGCGGCTTCGGTCGGAGGAGCAGCGTTAAAAGGTGTTACCGCATTTCTGGCATCGCTCGATGAAGCCGGCAACCATCAAAGCGAAGGCCCTGCTGAAGTACTGCGGTTAGTGCTCAAAAGCTCGGGTTACATGACAGAGCTAGAAAACGAAGACACAGTAGAGTCGGCAGGTCGATTAGAGAACCTTGCTGAGCTCATTGGCTTTGCAGAAGAGTTCGACTCCGTTGACGATTTTCTTGAACGAGTTGCACTGGTTGCCGATACCGACCAAATAGATGGTGAAAACCGCGTCATGCTCATGACCCTGCATGCTGCAAAAGGCCTGGAATTTCCCGTGGTGTTTCTTGCAGGATTCGAAGAAGGTGTATTCCCACACAGCCGAAGCCTTGCAGAACCTGAAGAGATGGAAGAAGAGCGACGCCTTGCATATGTTGGCATTACGCGTGCTCGTGAGCTTCTCAACGTTTCGCATGCGTGGAGCCGTAGTTTGTATGGCAATACTCAATACAACCCGCCGTCTCGTTTTTTGGAAGAAATACCCCACGAACTTTTCCGCATTGAAGGCAATGCGAATGCGCAAAGTTTTTCCGGCGGAACTTCTTCATTCGGTGCAGGCGGTTCAAGCCGCCGTGAACGCACCTATGGCAATTCATTTTCAGACGAACATACGAATCGCGTTGTTGATGCGGCCATTGCTGCAGGCCGTACCGCTGCACCAGTAGTCAATGCCAATGTTTTGTCCGATATCAAGGTGGGTGAAGATGTTATGCATCCAACATTTGGTGAAGGTGTGGTCATCGACATTAAAGGCGCCGGCGAAAAGGCTGAAGTAACCATTCGCTTTCGCGACAAGGGCACAAAAATACTTGCCTTGGCCTGGGCGCCGTTGAAAAGACTCTAAGTTTTGAGCCGTAGTGGTGTCTTGCCGAGACACGCGCCAGAAGTAGAGTGAAGGTATGAAGGCAGCACTACTTGTAGAGAGTTTGACGGGAAATACCTGGAAGGCCGCTGAAATGATTGGCGCAAATTTGCAACAATCAGGCTGGAGCATCACGGGGTTGTCGCCAGTGCGTAAACCAGATCATGGCTCTATTCAAAATGCCGACATCGTGTTGGTAGGAACTTGGGTGCATGGCCTTTTTGTTGTTGGGCAAGCACCATGGGGTGCAGGTGCACTGGCAAAACTTCCTGCAATGCGCGATAAAAAAGTTGCTGCGTTTTGCACCTTTGCATTGAACCCAGCAAAAACCCTCGACACCATGACTCGTATTTTGGAATCACGTGGTGCAGAAGTGGTGGGTGGCCTTGCGCTTCACCGTGGCAAGTTGGGCGAGCACACAGAAATTTTTGCCGATCGCTTAGTGTCGGTACTTGCTACTTCGTAGCCCGCAAGTCGATATATAAAGTGGTGCGGTTCTCTACAAGAGGTCGAACATCTGTGGGCTTTGCAAGATCTTCCAATTGCACATTGCGACCCGAACAATCGGTGAAAGTGCGCGTCTCTTTTATTTGAGTAGCAAGACAGGTCTCATCGCGATCGGCTGGGTAGGCATAGAACACCCGCCAACCCTTGGCAGGGTCGGCGCCTTGGTGGTCGAGAACAATGCTGCGCTTGCCATCGGGGTCACGTAGGTCGGGGTAGAGAACGGGGCCAGACTCTGTGACAGTTTTCGCAACTTGAGTGACTGAGCCCACGCGAAAGGTTTGAGCGCCGAGGTTGGTGATGCTCTCGGGGTTGCGGGAAATAAGGGAAGCTGCACCCCATAAGGCCAAAAAGAGCAGTGCAAAAAAGACAATTCCTGCCCCAACGGGGCCAAAAGCTCTTGCGAGGGGAGACTTGAGTCGAGAAGATGCCACCCCCACAGTGTGGCGGGTTAGAAGGAAGATGCCACAACGGCGTAGGGTTTCTTTCTTGTGAAGAGGCCTTACCGAGTTGTCGTAGCTAAACCGGGCCTCGATGGTCACGACCGTGGTGCAAAAACCATTACGCGTGCCCTTCGAGACCATGGATTCGAAGTCATCTATACGGGTTTGCATCAAACCCCAGAGCAAATTGCAGAGACGGCTCTGCAAGAAGATGTCGATGCTGTGGGGTTGTCGCTGTTGTCGGGCGCCCACCTCACGTTGTTTCCCCGTGTCATGGAAGAACTCCGTGCTCGCGATCTTGGAGACATTCTCATTTTTGGCGGTGGAGTCATTCCCGATGCCGATGCGCGAACATTGAAAGAACAAGGCGTGAGCCAAGTGTTCGGCCCTGGTTCATCGTTGAAAGCCATTTGTGCTTGGCTAGAGGAGGCGCTCGACGCAGCGCAATAATTTTCTGAAGTAGTTACACGTTATTTTTCAACCAAGATCTCAATTAATAATAAGGAGTAAGAGTGGACCTCTTTGAATATCAAGGCAAACAATATTTTGCCAAGTTCGGTATTCCCGTATCAGCCGGTGGTGTAGCAGTCACTGTTGACGAAGCAGTGAAAGTTGCCGACGCATCGCAGTACCCAGTTGTAGTGAAAGCTCAAGTGCAAGTAGGCGGTCGCGGAAAAGCTGGCGGCATTAAGTTGGCCAATAACGCCGACGAAGTGCGTTTGCATGCAGGAAATATTCTGGGAATGGATATTAAAGGCCACGTGGTCAAGCGCATTTGGGTAGAGCATGCGTCCGACATAGACGAAGAGTATTACGCATCATTCTCGCTCGATCGTGCTGCGAAGAAGCATCTTTTAATGTTGTCTGCTCAAGGTGGCGTTGAAATTGAAGAAGTAGCAGAAAAAGATCCCGACGCAATTGTGAAGTTGTACATCAACCCCGTAGATGGCCTCAGCGAAAAAGTTGCCCGTCAGGCAGCTGTCGATGCAAAGATCCCTGCAAAGGCACTTGAGGGCGTGGCAAAGATTTTGGTTCAGTTGTACGACTGCTTTACTGCAGGCGACTGTGACCTCGCAGAAATTAACCCTCTTATTTTGAAGCCAACTGGCGAAGTGCATGCGCTTGACGCAAAAGTGAGCCTCGATGGAAACGCTGAATATCGTCACCCAGAATGGGCCGAATACAGCGCAACTGAAGAACTCGACGATCGTGAGCAACTCGCTCGTGAAAAAGGCTTGCAGTACATTGGTCTTTCAGGAACTGTTGGCATCATTGCTAACGGTGCCGGCTTGGCAATGAGCACGCTCGACGTTGTGAACCAAGTAGGCGGCACTGCAGCAAACTTCCTCGATATTGGTGGTGGAGCAAATGCCGATCAAATGGCAGCAGCACTTGAAGTAATTAACTTCGACAAAGATGTGAAGAGTATTTTCATCAATATCTTTGGTGGCATCACACGAGGCGAAGAAGTTGCCAAAGGAATTGTTGAAGCAATGAAGCGCGTCGACTTGCGCGCACCCATTGTTATTCGACTCGATGGCACCAACGCCGAAGAAGGACGTGAAATTTTGGCTTCTGCAGGAATTCCAGAATCGAAATTAATGAGTAAGCCAACAATGCTTGAAGCAGCCCGTGCTGCGGTAGCACTTGCGAACGGAAAGTAGAAAACACCATGGCCATTTTTGTAAACGAGAACACCAAGGTGATTGTTCAAGGACTCACCGGAGGTCAAGGAAAATTTCATGGTTTGCGCAACCGTGCCTACGGAACCAATGTTGTTGGAGGCGTAACACCAGGTAAGGGTGGGCAAGATGTCGAAGGCATTCCTGTTTTCGACTCCGTTGCCGATGCTGTAAAAGCGACAGGTGCCGATGCCTCATTTATTGCTGTTCCACCAAAAGCAGCCGCTGCAGCAATTTTAGAAGCAGCAAAAGCCGGAATCACTTTCATCGTGTGCATCACCGAGGGCATCCCAGCCCAAGACGAAGCGAAAGTGTTCAACACGCTTCTTCGTGATTATCCAAAAGTGCGTTTGCTCGGACCAAACTGCCCAGGAATTATTAGCCCAGGGAAATGCAACATCGGTATTACTGCTGGTGAAATTGCAGAGTTGCCTTCAGCAAAAGGTCCAAACGTGGGCATCGTTTCACGTTCAGGAACACTCACGTATCAGGCGCTCTACGAATTGAAGCAGCAGGGAATTGGCGTGAGCACCTGCGTAGGAATTGGTGGAGACCCGGTACCAGGAACTTCATTTGTTGACTGTCTTGCAGAGTTCCAAAAAGATCCAGAGACACACGCAATCA
Organism: Bifidobacterium breve; assembly: GCA_945886445.1. Lineage (GTDB taxonomy): Bacteria > Actinomycetota > Acidimicrobiia > Acidimicrobiales > Ilumatobacteraceae > F1-20-MAGs119. The sequence goes on from CAMCZG010000002.1 coordinate 17,399, forward strand.
TCATGATTGGTGAAATTGGTGGGTCTGCAGAAGAAGAAGCTGCAGAGTTCATTAAAGCCAATGTGACAAAACCAATGAGCGCATACATCGCTGGTGTTACTGCACCAGCTGGTAAAAAAATGGGCCACGCCGGAGCAATTGTTTCTGGCGGCAAAGGAACGGCACAAGGCAAGATGGATGCATTGCGTGAAGCAGGCGTACAAATTGGTTTGAACCCCACTGAAGCTGGCTCGCTCATGGCAGAAATTGTCAAGGGCTTAAAGTAAGTCACCAAGGTAATTCAGAAAGTTTGACCACAGTGCCCCGCGCTCTTCTCAGTGTCTATAACAAAACAGGCATAGAAGAATTTGCGCGGGGCCTTGTTGCATCTGGGTGGAGCATCATCTCGAGCGGTGGAACAGCAAAGGCGCTCATCGAAGCGGGCGTCAACGTGACTGACGTAGCCGACCTCACTGGCGTACCCGCAATTCTCGATCACCGCGTGGTCACGCTGCACCCCAAAGTGCACGGAGGGATACTTGCCGATACTGCGCTGCCGCATCATGTAGCCGATATGGCCGAGTACGGCATTGAAGCCATCGACCTAGTTGTGGTGAACCTGTATCCGTTTTCTAGTAACCCCAGTATTGACCTCATTGATGTTGGTGGCCCAGCAATGATTCGCGCAGCTGCGAAAAACTTTGCGCGAGTAGGTGTAGTAGTCGAACCATCTCAGTACGCGCCAGTACTTGCTGAAATTACGGCAAATGGAGTTTTGAGTTTAGAAACACGACGCCAGCTTTCAGCACAAGCATTTGCTACTACCCGTGATTACGACAAAGCAATTGAGCAATGGATGAGTGGAGATGAGAAGTCTTCGTTGTCTTTGCAGCTAGAGCATGTTTCAGATTTGCGCTACGGAGAGAACCCACATCAAACGGGTACCTTGTATCGACTAGAAGGAAGCCACAGTTGGTGGAGCTCCGCAGAACAACTTGGTGGCAAAGAGATGTCGTATCTCAATGTTTTCGATGCCGACGCAGCTTGGAAGTTGGTGCATCAATTTTCTGATGCTGCAGCGGTCGTTGTAAAGCACGCCAACCCCTGTGGTGTAGCAACTGGGCCAACTCTGAGCGGCGCGTATCAACGCGCACATGCTTGTGACCCAGTGAGCGCATTTGGTGGAATCATTGCTCTCAACCGCGAGGTTGATGAAGTAACCGCTCAAGAAATTTGCAATGTGTTTACTGAGGTAGTTATTGCTCCGGCATATTCAGAGTCAGCACTTCACGTTCTTCAAAGTAAGAAAAATTTGCGCATCATGCGTGCCACTGCTCCACAGCTTCCTGAGTACGAGCTCCGTAGTGTGAGTGGTGGTGTTCTTGTGCAAAGCCCCGATGGCGTCAATGATGACCCGGCAACATGGACTGTGGCGAGTAGCACCCAGCCCACCCCAGAGCAGTTACAGCAGGCCGGCTTTGCGTGGAAGGTCTGTGCCGCGGTGAGCTCGAATGCCATTGTGGTCACACAAAATAATGAAGCGGTGGGTATTGGCGGGGGCCAGCAAAACCGTCTCGACGCAGCGCGGTTGGCGTGCGAACGCGCAGGGACCCGAGCCATTGGTGGGGTAGCGGCAAGTGATGCTTTTTTCCCGTTCCGTGATGGGCTCGATATGTTGGCAGCCGCTGGGGTTCATGTCGTTGTCGAGCCAGGGGGCAGTGTTCGTGACGAGGAAGTCATTGCCGCAGCAAATGAACATGGCATTGTGCTCCTCTTCACTGGCGCACGCCACTTCCGTCACTAAACTATTGCGATGGCCCGCATTACGGAACTCCTCGCTCGTGGTCGTACATTCTCTTTCGAGTTCTTCCCGCCAAAGACCGACGCTGCGCAATTATCCTTAGGTCGAACAATTGCGGAATTAGAAACTTTGCATCCCAGTTTTGTGTCGGTTACTTATGGTGCTGGTGGAAGTACCCGCGAACGAACTCGCGATCTCGTTACGTGGATGCGTCGCGAAACTTCTATCTCGCCGATGGCGCATCTCACCTGCGTAGGGCACACGCGCGGCGATATTGAAGAAATCCTTCAGGCGTATACAGAAGCAGGTGTTGAAAACATTCTGGCTCTTGGCGGCGACCCACCAACAGACCCTGCCGATGTGCGCCCGAGCGACTATCGCTTTGCGTCTGATCTCGTTAATGAACTTCAAGCTGCTGGTCAGTTCAGCATTGGCGTTGCCGCACACCCAGAAGTGCATCCGCGCAGTACATCACGCAGCGATGACCGCAAATTCTTGGCAGAAAAACTACGTACGGCCGACTTCGCCATTACCCAATTTTTCTTTGAAGTAGAACACTATGTGCGCCTTGTTGAAGAACTTGCGGCACTCGGAATTAATAAGCCCGTCATTCCGGGCATTATGCCTGTGACCAACAAAAGTCAAGTACAACGCATGGCAGAAATGTCGGGGGCGGCTTTCCCACAAGATTTAGCTCATCGGCTCGCCAAAGTAGATGACCCAGAAGAAGTACGGCGTATTGGAGTAGAAGCAGCAACTGAGTTGTGTGCCCAATTACTCGATGCGGGTGCACCAGGGTTGCATTTTTATACGTTGAATCGGTCAAGTGCGACGCGTGAGATCTATGCAAACTTGGGGTTACCGGTTGTCTCGTCTGCCACCTGATTCCGCGGGAGGCTCGCGTACGCCAGTAGTGGTGCCCTATCTGCCTGGGCTCGATGGGTTGCGCGCCGTAGCTGTCATTGCAGTCATTTTTTATCACGCAAACCATTCTTGGTTAGAGGGTGGATTTTTAGGCGTCGAAGTATTTTTTGTGATTAGTGGTTATCTCATCACGCTTCTTTTAGTTGCCGAATCGCAGCGCACGGGCACAATTAATTTGAGAGAATTTTGGCTACGCCGCGCGCGTCGCTTGTTGCCAGCGCTATGGACATTGCTTGTAGGTATCACTGTTTATGTTTCGTTATTTAAACGTAATGAGTTAGGAACGCTGCGCGGTGACGTGCTTGCAGGTTTTTTCTATATTTCTAATTGGTTTCAAATCCACACCGGTAGCTCTTATTTCAGTGCTTTTGCTTTTGCGCCTCTGCGCCATCTGTGGTCGCTTGCAGTTGAAGAGCAGTTTTATTTTATATGGCCTCTTCTGATGTTTGTGCTACTGAAATTGTCACGACGTCGACTGCCGCTTATTGGTTTATGTTTTTTTCTCTCTGCAGTGGGCATTGCAGTACTAACTGCGGTGATGTATCGCACCGGGCCAATTTCTAACGCAACCGATACGGCGAATCAGTACTTCACGTTTCTTGGTCGCGATGTGGCACGAATTGATTTTGTGTACCTGTCTACCATCACTCGAGCGAGTGGATTGTTCCTTGGTGCTGCACTTGGTGTGTGGTGGCGTCCGTGGTATATCTCGCAGGCGCGTATTGCTCAACGATCAGTACTTGTAGATGTAGTTGGGGTCCTTGGCTTGGTTTCGCTTGCATTCATGGCATGGCGCTTTACCAATGTGGTTACTGGAGCAGAAACGGGAAGTCATGGTTATGACCTTTTGTATCGTGGCGGCTTCTTCCTTGTGGCATTAGCAACGGTTGCAGTTATTGCTGCAGTAACGCATCCTTCAACTTTTCTTGGAAGAGTTGTTTTAGGAAATAAAGTTTTTGTTTGGCTTGGTGTTCGCTCGTACGGTTTGTACCTCTATCACTGGCCTATTTTTCAAATTTCTCGCCATATTGCCGGTAACGCCCTGAGTTGGGGCCGTTTTATATTTTTGATGGCCTGTACCTTGCTTGTTACCGAAGCGTCTTATCGATTCATCGAGACTCCTATCAGAAAAGGGAAACTTGGTGTTTGGTTGCGCACATGGCGCGGTGCGCCTACTCCGGAGCGCCAATTGCATCGGCGAAAAATGGTGGGTATAGGAGTAGTGCTTTCTTTAGCTCCAGTTTTCGCCATTGCAAATTTGTCAACGGCAAAAATTGAACTTGATGCAATCAGCCAAAGCTTGGTTGATGCCGATGGTTTCATTACTAATCTCATGCCCACCACCGTGCCATCAACCATTCCTACAAGTTCCATCGCGGGTCAAGTAACAACATCAACCGTTGCTCCAACAACGGTGCCTGCTGAACGGATAGACATTTTGGCAATCGGTGACTCCGTCATGTTGGGTGCTGCACCTGAAATGACAAAATATGGGGTGACGGTCGATGCGCAAAAGAGCCGCGCTTTTAAAGCCGCCTTGCCAATTGTGAACTATGTGAAATCCATTAACGCTCTCGGCAGTGCTGTGGTCATTCACTTGGGCACCAACAGCGGTACTTCACAAGAAACAATTGACAGCATTGTGAGCGTGTTGTCCGATGTTCCTCGGGTGGTGGTGCTCACCAATGCAGTACCCGGAAAAGGCTGGGAGGCATCGAATAACCGTCTCATTCGCGCATTGCCCGAGCGTTACCCCAATGTGCAGATCGTCGATTGGAAGAAGTACGCCACAGAGCACCCCAAATGGCTCTACGACGACCTCACGCACCTGCGCCCTATGGGTCAGCGCAAGTACACCGCGCTCATTATGGAGGCTTTAGGACGTCCTGGGCCGCAATTCGAAGACGCGGTCTTAACGGCCCCGGGGCAAACGACGAGCACCTCAAGCACTACCTCCTCAGTTGCCCCGATGGCAACCACCACTTCCGTGAAATAGGTTGTGTCGCTTCGGCTTGGGTGGCGGGCACGTGCGACCTACGATAGAGGTCTATGACAACCCCCGTACGAGTCGCCGTTACCGGCGCAGCAGGCCAAATTGGCTACAGCCTTTTATTCCGCATCGCATCTGGCGCAATGTTGGGACCAAACACACCCATCATTTTGCAGTTGCTTGAAATTACCCCAGCACTTGGCGCACTCGAGGGCGTCAAAATGGAACTCGAAGATTGCGCATTCCCGCTTCTCCAGCAAGTGGTGTGCACCGATTCTGGCGACGTTGCCTTCGGCGATGCCGATGTAGCAATGCTTGTTGGTGCAATGCCTCGCAAAGACGGCATGGAGCGAGCCGATTTGTTGTCGGCAAACGGTGGCATCTTTAAACCACAAGGTCAAGCAATTGCTGCGAATGCAAAAAAGAACATCAAAGTGCTTGTGGTGGGCAACCCCGCAAACACCAATGCTCTCATTGCAATGAATAACGCAAAGGGAATGAACCCAGGTCAGTTCACAGCAATGACCCGCCTCGACCACAACCGCGCTATTTCGCAGTTGGCAGCAAAACTCAATAAGCCAGTGTCGTCTATTAAAAAGATGACCATTTGGGGCAACCACTCCACTACTCAGTACCCCGATCTTTTCCATTGCGAAGTTGATGGCAAGAATGCTGCAGCAGCAGTGAACGACCAACAATGGCTCGATGAAACTTTTATCCCCACCGTTGCCAAGCGTGGCGCTGCCATTATTAAGGCCCGCGGTTTGTCGTCGGCAGCCTCGGCAGCAAATGCGGCTATCGACCACGTTCGCTCATGGGCTACCGATACGCCAGAAGGCGATTGGGTTTCAATGGCAGTTCCCTCCGATGGCTCATATGGCGTACCTGAAGGACTCATTTCGTCTTTCCCATGTGTGTGCAAGAACGGTGAATACAAAATTGTTCAGGGTCTCGACATCGATGCATACAGCCGAGCCAAAATTGATGCATCGGTTGCAGAGCTTGTTGAAGAGCGCGACGCAGTGCGCGAACTTGGGCTGATCTAGCACTAACGAAAATATTTGCAATGTCAGTAGTAGCCCTCGTGAACACTAACGAGTGGCCGCTTTCTGATTTTCAGACCATTACGCAATTACGTGAAATGTTTCAGCGTGATGGCGTGGTGGTGTTGCCAGACTTCGTTTCGCGCGATGTAGTTCTGCGCATGGTGGCAGAAACTGAAGAACTCATTGCGCTGGCTCACCGCTCGGAGTCTCATAAAACCGCTTATTTAAGTGCTCCAGACGACTCTTTTCCTGTTGGTCACCCCCGCCGCACCGTGCAGTCGTCTGCAGTCGAAGTGATTGCTTATGACCATGTACCAGCACATCATGCGGTGCGTGAACTGTATGAGTCTGATGAGCTCATGACTTTTATTGCCGGTGTTCTTGGGCAAGAAAAGCTTTATCGGTACGCCGATCCCTTTGGTGCATTGAATCTTGCCGTCATGGGCGAAGGCGATCAATTGGGTTGGCATTTCGATATGACCGACTTCGTGGTATCGCTTGCATTACAGCCCTCGCAAGCAGGCGGCAAATTTGAAAATGCACAAAAACTTCGCACGGCAACCGATGAAAATTATGACGGTGTGCAAAGTGTGTTATCGGGCAACGCGCATGACCGTATTCGTATAGAGCCAATGCACGCCGGCACGCTCATGATTTTCAATGGTCGTACATCACTGCACAAAGTGACACCTATTCAGGGAAGCACCTTGCGCATTGTTGCACTGTTGGCCTACGACACAAAGAGTGGCACCGATTCGTCAAATGAATTGAAGCTCTCACGATACGGAAGGTTGCCTCAATGAAATCTGAATACGGAGAATCATTCGTCGGAGAAGGAGCCAACGCCGCACACATCAATACGGTGCTGGGCGACAGGGAAGGCGCAGTGGGAACCGCGTGGGCAACAGGGTTGGCAACGCCAAGCGCTGGGCACACGCGTTTTGTGGCGGTTGCTGCGCCAAACCAACCGTTACAGCCAATGACGCTTTTTGTGAACAAGGCAACCATTGAAACCGAACATCATGGTGATCTCACATGGGGGGCTGCTCAGCATGGAGTGGCGCGGGGTGTGCAAAAAGCACGCAACAGCGGTGTCTTTGGTACAAATGATTTACATGACCTGGCACTCATTGTGGCCGTGTGGGTGAACCCGCTTGCCGATGACGCTGCACAAGTTGAAGAAAATAATGCCGAGGCAACATATCTTGCATTGAAGTCGGGCAGTTATTTGTAAACGGTGATTTGCGCTACTTCTTCGAAGATGGGGTCGAGCGCCGCAAAAATTTCTTGGCTGTGCAAAAGCATTTGTGCGTCACCTCCAATACGTATTGCTCCAGTTATGAATGCGTCTTCGGCAGCCATTTCACCAGTAGCTACCGCAACGGCGGTTTCCCATTCTTGTTCAAGACGCACATGTTCTGGGTCGGCTGGGCCGGCACCAAATGTGACTGCGTTGTCGCTTACTTGAAGGTGGTACAAGACGGTGTCCTCCGGGCCGTCGCTGACCATTTGGGTAATACCAATGTTCAAGGTGGAACCGAGTGACTGTAGGTACGCATTTTCTGCAGCCCGTGTGCCAATTGCTTCAATCCAGTCGAGGCTGAGGTAGCGAACAGTACTCATGCGTCTTACTTCTGGTGTGACGCGCGCCGGTGGCGAATAAATTCAATGGCAATGGGGGCAATGGAGAGTGCCACAATGGCAAGGCTGGCTACTTCAATGTTCTCTTTGACGAAGTTCACTTCGCCGAGGAAATAACCAAGAGTGGTCACGCCTCCACCCCAAACGACACCGCCGATGATGTTGTAGAGAACGAATGTGCGGTAGTTCATTTTTCCCACACCGGCAACAATGGGTGCAAAGGTGCGTACTACAGGAACAAAGCGCGCGAGAACAATTGTCTTGGCGCCATATTTTTCTAGAAAGGCGTGAGCTTTCTCGACATTTTTAGGATTAAAAACACGCGACTTTGGACGGTCAAATAATGCTGGCCCCACGCGATGGCCAAACCAATAGCCGACTTGGTCACCAGCAATGGCGCACAGTGTGGTGACGAGAGCAACCAAGGGGAGTGGGGGAAGAACATTGCTTCCTGCACTTGACGACAAAAACCCCGCAATAAATAACAGTGAGTCGCCGGGCAAAAAGAATCCGATGAGTAAACCAGATTCTGCAAAAACGATTAATCCGAGCAGTACCAGCCCGCCGCTCTCCAACCAGTTTTGAATGTTGAAGAGGGCGAGCATGGTATTGCGTAGTTCGGAATTACTTAGCTACAGGTGAGCTAACAAGTGATGGTGCTTTACGACTTGAAAAGGCGAGTGCACCAATCAAGATGATGAGCGCTGCACCTGCAATAGCAAATCGTGCACCGTCGTTGTCGCGCAAGCTGATGACAGCTGGCAAAACGAGGAGTGATACCAAGTTCATTACCTTGATGAGCGGGTTCAATGCAGGACCAGCTGTGTCTTTGAATGGGTCACCAACAGTGTCGCCAATAACTGCAGCTTTGTGAGCATCGCTGCCCTTGCCACCATGGTGTCCGTCTTCGATGTACTTCTTGGCATTGTCCCATGCACCACCAGCATTGCTGAGGTAGTTCGCCATGAGCTGGCCGGTCACAATTACTGCTGCAAGGAATGCACCAAGAGCGGTGTAGTTAATGCCGAATCCAACAATGACTGGGGTGAGTACTGCAAGAAGTGCAGGAGTGGTGAGCTCACGCAATGATGCTGCTGTACAAATGTCAATGACTGGGCCGTAGTCGGGCTTTTTGGTTCCCGCCATAATGCCGCCATCTGCAAACTGGTTGCGCACTTCTTGTACAACTACACCAGCAGTACGGCCAACGGCGCGAATAGCAAGTGCAGAGAAAAGGAATGCAACCGAGCCGCCAATGAGGAGACCAATAAAGGTCTTCACGTCGGCAACGTTAATTTGCGTTTCAATCGCTTTGAATACGTCACTGCCTTCAAGACGCTCACCGATGTATTCAGTTGTCTTGCCGTAGAGCGCAAGGTTTCCTTCGCTGTAGCGAAGCCCAAGTTCACCAGCAATGGTTTCAATGTACGACGCAAACAGTGCAACAGCTGCAATAACAGCAGAGCCAATTGCGAAGCCTTTTGTTACCGCTTTTGTTGTGTTACCAACAGCATCGAGGCTCACCATGATGCGTTGCGGTTCACCATGGAACTCGCCGCTCATTTCAGCAATACCTGCGGCGTTGTCTGAAACAGGGCCGAACGTATCTTCCGAAACAATGACACCAGTGGTGGCGAGCATTCCCATGCCACACAAAGCAACAAGGTAAAGCGAGAACTGCAAGTTGCCGCCGCCAAGCATCAATGTGCCCGCAAGTGAAAGTGCAATTGCAATTGCTGCATATACCGACGACTCAAGACCCGACGCAGTTCCTGCAAGAACAACAGTTGCCGGGCCAGTTTGGGTTGCTTCAGCAATTTCTTGCACTGGACCGTATTCGGTTCCGGTGTAGTACTCGGTGAGACGACTTACTGCTTGAGCAAGTACGAGCCCAATGAGTACTGCGCCAAAGACGCGCCAACCTACATTCGACATCACCGTTGATTCGTTGCCTACGTAGCCAAGTGCAAGGAAAAGTGTTCCGATAACGGTGATAATTCCAGCAGTTAAAAAGCCACGGTTAATTGGCTTCAAAGCATTGGTTTCGCCTTCTTTAGCCTTGACGGCAAAGATGCCAGCGATTGATGCAATGACACCAATGGCACGTGCGGCGAGTGGAAATACCAAGCCGAGTGCTGGGTTCATGTCGACCGACTTGAACGCTGCAACACCCAAGATGATGGATGCAACAAGTGTTACTTCGTAGCTTTCAAACAAGTCGGCAGCCATACCGGCACAGTCGCCTACGTTGTCACCTACGTTGTCGGCAATTGTGGCCGGGTTACGTGGGTCGTCTTCGGGAATGCCTGCTTCAACTTTGCCCACAAGGTCTGCACCTACGTCGGCAGCTTTAGTGAAGATTCCGCCACCTACGCGCAAGAAGAGTGCAAGGAGTGATCCACCAAAACCAAAGCCGATGAGCATTGCTGATGATGTGTTTTGGAATACTGCAATGATGAGTGTTGCACCGAGAAGTCCGAGACCAACGGTGAACATTCCTGCAATACCGCCAGTGCGGAAAGCAATTTGCAATGCTTTTGGCATGGAGCCAGTTAATGCAGCAGCTGCTGTTCGCACGTTGCCTCGAGTTGCCAAGGTCATACCGATATAGCCAGTAAGACCAGATGCAAAACATCCGAGGATGAATGAGATGGTGCGGAAGGTACCTGAAGCCATGTAGCTCAGTTTTTCAACACCGTCTGCGTTCTCAATTGATACCGAGGTGAGAAACACCACGATGGCAACGGGAACAAGGATGATTGCAATAGTGCGAAACTGACGCTTGAGGTATGCCCACGCGCCTTCTTGAATCAACAAAGCAATTTCTTTCATTTTTGGCGTACCTTCATCTTCGGCAAGTACCGATTTCATGAGATAAAAACCAACTGCGATGGCAAGTAATGCTGACAAAGCAGAAAGAAGCAAGATGAGCCACTCTCCGCCTTGCAGTGTGAATTCCTGCCAACCGCCTTCAGATGCGAGAAGTCCTGTCACGTGGGGTGACCTTTCGTATGGGGGGGTAAGGCGAACCTTCCCCTGGGTTTGTTTCCGACCTTGAGAGTGTAGGTAACTCACCCACCTCAGGGCGAATATGGTCACAAAACAGTCCATCAATGTTACTGACTGGTAATAAAGACAGCGTGAATTGTGTCGCCCTCTTTGAAGAAGTTCACTTGAGCGTGTCGTGGGGGCTACCGTTTTCAACGCAATGGCTCTTCTCGGCTTTCCGAGCGAGTTTTTTTGAAAGGTACGTCTCGATGGCACAAGTACTCGAATCACAGCGTGGACCCGTGACGGGCACCGCTGTAGCGAAAAAGAAGCGTCGTCCGTTTTTGCTCGACCTCTACAGCACAGCTGTGGGCAAAAAGTACGTCATGGCTCTCACCGGAATTGGCCTCATAGGTTTTGTGGTGTTCCACATGATTGGCAACTTGAAGATGTACCTAGGTCAAGCAGACATGGACCATTACGCAGAGTTCCTCAAAGCTCTGCTGTATCCCATAGCGCCCAAAGGCGTTGTGTTGTGGCTGTTGCGCGGTGGGTTGCTCACCATGGTGGCGTTACACATCCATGCTGCGTATTCATTAACGCAGTTGAATCACAAGGCGCGCCCAGTGAAATACCAAAGTGAGCGCGACTATCAAGTGGCCAATTTTGCAAGTCGCTCAATGCGCTACACCGGTGTCACGGTGCTGTTGTTTGTTATTTGGCACTTGCTCGATCTCACATGGGGAGTTGTCAACACCGTCGGAGCCGATGGCGAGTTTATTAAGGCTGATGTTTACGACAATGTGGTGCGCAGTTTCGAACGCTGGCCAGTTGCTTTGTTTTATATTTTGGCCAACATCATGTTAGGAATCCATCTCTTTCACGGAGTATGGAGCCTTTTTCAGTCGATGGGCTGGAATAGCCCGCGCTTCAATGAATGGCGACGTTCAATTGCAGCAGGAATTGCAACCATCGTTGTTGTAGGAAATGTTTCATTCCCCGTTGCGGTGCTTGCCGGCATCGTGGGCGGCTGAGAGAGCAGGACAAAGGAAAAATCATGAGCACACAATTGAACTCAAAAATCCCTGCCGGCCCACTTGGTGACAAGTGGTCCTCGTACAAAGAAGATGTGAAGTTGGTGAACCCCAACAACAAGCGCAAATTCAAAGTGATTGTGGTGGGAACCGGTCTTGCCGGAGCATCTGCAGCGGCAACGCTCGCAGAGCTTGGTTACCAAGTAGACGCATTTACTTTTCACGACTCACCTCGTCGTGCGCACTCCATTGCTGCACAAGGTGGCATTAACGCTGCGAAGAACTACCAAGGCGACGGAGACAGCGTGCATCGCTTGTTCCACGACACCATTAAAGGTGGCGACTTCCGTTCGCGCGAAGCAAACGTGCATCGCTTGGCGGAAGTATCGGTCAACATCATCGACCAGATGGTGGCCCAAGGTGTTCCATTTGCTCGTGAATACGGTGGCCTTCTCGATAACCGCTCATTTGGTGGTGCTCAAGTAAGCAGAACTTTTTACGCCCGTGGTCAAACTGGTCAGCAGTTGTTACTGGGTGCGTATCAGCAACTTGCACGACAAATTGGTTTGGGTGGTGTGCGCCTGTTTAATCGCACTGAATTAGTTGATGTGGTCACAGTAGAAGGGCGTGCAGCCGGAATTGTTGTGCGCGACTTGATAACCGGAGAAGTTACTTCACACGCAGCGCATGCTGTGGTCATGGCAACTGGTGGTTACGGAAACGCATTTTTCTTGTCGACAAATGCAATGTCGTGCAACGTCACTGCTGCCTGGCGCGCACACCGTAAGGGTGCATATTTCGCTAACCCTTGTTACACGCAAATTCACCCAACGTGTATTCCGCAGAGCGATGAGTTTCAGTCGAAGCTCACACTGATGTCAGAGTCACTGCGTAACGACGGTCGTGTTTGGGTACCGAAGAGTCCCGATGAGAGTCGCAGGGTTGCCGATATTCCTGAAGAAGATCGCGATTACTACCTTGAGCGCCTGTACCCATCGTTTGGAAACTTGGCACCGCGAGACATTTCGTCTCGTGCGGCAAAGCGTTTGGTAGATAAAGGTCAGGGTGTAGGGCCACTGAAAAATGGTGTGTATCTCGACTTCGCCGATGCAATTGCGCGCTTGGGCATAGATGTGGTGAAAGAGCGCTACGGCAACCTTTTCGACATGTACGAGCGCATTGCCGGTGAGAATCCTTACGACATTCCTATGCGCATTTATCCTGCATCGCACTACACCATGGGTGGCTTGTGGGTTGACTACGAACTGATGACCAGCATCCCTGGCTTGTATGCAGCGGGCGAAGCAAACTTCTCCGACCACGGCGCAAACCGATTGGGTGCATCTGCATTGATGCAAGGTCTTTCCGACGGTTACTTCGTGTTGCCTTACACCATTGGTAATTATTTGGCACCAATGTTGAATAAGGCAATTCCGAGTGTGGATCACCCTGAATTCAAAGCTGCTGAACTTGCAGCACGTGAACGATTCGCTGGGTATCTCAATATTGGTGGAACACGTTCACCCGATTGGTTCCATCGTGAAGTAGGAAAAATTATTTGGGACTATTGCGGCATGGAGCGCACCGAACAAGGTTTGGAAAAAGCCCTGTCGGAACTTCCTGCCTTGTACGACGAGTTCAAAAAAGATCTTCGTGTAACAGGTAGCGGAGAAAGCCTCAACCAAACGTTAGAAAAAGCAGGTCGCGTCGACGACTTCTTCCAACTCGGCATGTTGATGTGCCGCGATGCACTCGAGCGTCAAGAAAGTTGCGGCGGTCACTTCCGCACCGAGTATCAAACAGAAGAAGGCGAAGCGTTGCGTGACGACGACAAGTTCTGTCACGTAGCCGCCTGGGAATGGTCGGGCGATCCGATGACCGCAAAACGCAACATTGAAGAACTTGAATTTGAAAATGTCCACCTCGCAACACGGAGCTACAAGTGAGTAATCATCTCAAGGACATCATCCTTAAAATTTGGCGTCAAAATGGCCCGCAAGACTCAGGTCGTTTTGAAACATATAAAGTCGACGAAATTAGCGACGAAGCGTCGTTTCTTGAAATGCTCGACTACCTCAATGAGCAACTCATTACCGATGGAAAAGAAGCCATTGTTTTCGACCACGACTGCCGTGAGGGCATTTGTGGAACATGTTCACTCATGATCAATGGTCAAGCGCATGGTCCAGAGCGCAGTACCGCTACATGCCAATTGCACATGCGCAAGTTCTCAAGTGGAGCGGAAATTGTTATTGAGCCATGGCGTGCTGCAGCGTTCCCCATCATTAAAGACCTCATGGTCGATCGCTCTGCATTTGACCGCATTATCGAGTCGGGTGGCTTCATTACCTCCGTCACCGGTGGTGCTCCAGACGCAAACCTCATTCCCATTCCGAAGCCAGTAGCCGATTCTGCAATGGACTCTGCGGCGTGCATTGGCTGTGGTGCATGTGTGGCAGCGTGCCCGAATGGTGCCGCCAACCTATTTACCTCGGCAAAAATTGCGCACCTCAACTTGCTTCCCCAAGGTCAAGCAGAGCGCTATAAGCGTGCTGAATCAATGATTGAAAAAATGGATGAATATTTCGGCTCCTGCACGAATCACGGGGAATGTGAAGCTGCTTGTCCAAAAGAGATTTCCATCGATGTCATTGCCTTGGCAAATGCCGATTATCGCAAGGCAAAACTTAAGAACAGGAAATTCATTAGTCGAATCTAGTGGGCTAACGTGAGGCTATGACCCTCCATGTCGCGCCTTCTCATTTACCCACCACGCTAGGTGGGCTCCGTACATCGGGCTGGATATCGCGTCCAGTCAAAGAAGAATTACGGCGTAATGCCATTGCAAAAATCGCAAAAGGCGAACCACTTTTTGCTGGCGTATTGGGATTCGAAAATACCGTCATGCCGCAGTTAGAGAACGCGCTTCTTGCTGGGCACGATGTGGTGTTTCTTGGTGAGCGTGGGCAAGCAAAGTCACGCATTATTCGTTCACTCACTGGGTTGCTCGACGAGTGGATGCCCATCATTGAGGGCAGTGAAATTAATGACGACCCGTATGCACCTGTCTCACGACATGCGCGAGATCTTGTTGAGCAATTAGGTGAGTCAACACCTATTGCGTGGGTGCATCACTCCGAGCGTTTCGGCGAAAAACTTGCTACACCCGATACATCAATTGCCGACCTCATTGGTGAAGTTGACCCCATCAAAGTTGCAGAGGGTCGCTACCTGAGCGACGAACTTACTTTGCATTACGGGTTGGTGCCCCGCACGAATCGTGGAATTTTTGCCATCAACGAATTGCCAGACCTTGCTGAACGCATTCAAGTGGGTTTATTAAACGTGTTGGAAGAGCGAGACGTTCAAATTCGTGGATACAAAATTCGACTTCCACTCGATGTGCTGTTGGTGGCATCGGCAAACCCCGATGACTACACAAACCGCGGACGCATTATCACTCCGTTGAAAGATCGTTTTGGAAGTCAAATACGTACGCACTACCCGTTGGAAGTGGCAACGGAAGTAGCCATTATTGAACAAGAATCTCGGCCCGCAAGTATTGGCGATGTTGAGGTCGTGGTTCCCGACTTCATGAAAGAAGTCATTGCAACGTTCAGTCATCTTGCGCGTCAAAGCAATCACATCAGCCAACGCAGTGGCGTCAGTGTTCGTTTATCGGTAAGCAACTTTGAAATTATGTGCGCCAATGCTGTTCGTCGTGCATTGCGAGCTGGTGAAACCAATGTTGCCCCACGTGTGAGCGACCTGGAAGCACTTGCTGCATCTACATCTGGAAAAGTAGAAATTGAATCGCTTGAAGAGGGCCGCGAAGGCGCAATTCTTGAGCAAATTGTGAAAGCAGCTGTATTGCAGGTCTACAAACGTCTTGCTACTCCTGCCACTGTGCACATCGACAAAGTCAATGAAATTCTTGCTGCCTTTGAGTCGGGCACGCTGGCCCATGCAGGCGAAGACATCACTTCGTCGCAACTCGTGCAGTTACTTTCCGATATTCCTGCATTGAAGTCGGTCGTAGAAGTATTTGTAGGCACCAATGCAAACCCGGCAGTTTTAGCGAGTGGTGTGGAGTTTGTGCTTGAGGGTCTGCACCTCTCCAAACGATTGAATAAAGATTCTTCAGGAGTGCGTGCTACGTATCGCGCTAAAGCGTGAGTAGTCAGATCATTTTGTGAAGAACCTCATCATCACCGGTGGCTGGGCACATGAGTTTTCAGACAGCGCTGTAGTTTTGAGTGAGGTTTTAGCGGCGCAACCTGTCAATGGCGCTTCTGTACATTCCACGGTTGTTGATGGCATCGACAATGCAATTCAGGCATTGCAAGAAGGTCAATTTGATGTGGTCACGGTGTATGCCTGCTGGTTCACCATGACCGACGAGCGCTACACCCCTGAACAGCGTGCGCAGTGGGCAAGAACGACCCCAGTAGAACTACGTGAGGCTATTGCAGCACATGTGAAGCGGGGTGGCGGGTTGCTGGTGCTGCATACGGGCATCATTTGCTTCACCGACTGGCCGGAATGGCCGCACTACATCGGAGGAAGTTGGAACTGGGGTGCATCGTGGCACCCTGCCGTTGAAGTATTCGCAGCACGATGGGCAAGCGAGTTACGTGCACCGCAACAGCATCCCATCGTGCATGATCTCGGCGAAATTGTGGTGGAAGACGAGCGATATTGCGAACTTGGTGTGGGTCCCCACGCGCAGGTGCTTTTAGAGTCCGATGGCCCAGAGGGTATTCAGGCCTCCATGTGGACACATGAACAGGGCTCGTCACGCGCCGTTTTTAGTTCACTGGGGCACGACCACCGGTCGCTCAATAATCTGCAACATGGCCGGCTTCTGCGCCGCAGTATTGCGTGGGTCGGGCAACTTTCCGACACCGTTGTACGAGAGGTGCATTAAGCAACTACCATTCCATCGTCTGTTACAACAGGGGGAATTGAATGTCGTTAGTTGGAGCACGTGTACTTCGTAAAGAAGACCCAAATCTCATTACCGGAAATGGACAATATGTCGACGACCTACAGCCAGCGGGTTGTACGTCAATGGTGTTTGTTCGCTCAACCGAAGCACATGCAAAAATTCGGTCCATAGATACGGCTGAAGCATTGGCCTTGCCAGGCGTGCTTGCCGTATGGACTTCAGCAAATATTGCGCAACTCGCCAACTGCCCAGGTGGGCTGCCAGGTCTCGACCAACCATTACTTGCAAAAGATATTGTTCGTTTTGTTGGTGAAGGTGTTGCAGTCGTGGTTGCAACCGATCGGTATATTGCTGCCGACGCAGCTGAACTCATTATTGTCGATTATGAACCACTGCCTGCTGTAGCAAGTTTGAGTGCAGCGATGGCACCAGGTGCTGTTGTGCTTCACGAAGTCCTTGGCGGCAACACCGTACATTTCCAAGATTTTGAGAATCCACTCAATGAGGCATTCGCAGCAGCACCTCGCACTGCATCGCTGCATATTGTGAACAACCGCTGCGCACCTTCACCTATTGAACCCAATGTGTGTCTTGCCGATTGGGGACGCAGCGGCCTCACGCTCTGGGCAGCTTTTCAAGCTCCTCACCATTTGCGCAACACCATTGCTCAGTACTTTGGCATTCCGCAAGACTCCACTCGCGTTGTAGCCCCCGACGTAGGCGGTGGATTCGGCGCAAAAATTAACTTCGTACCTGAATTTTTCTTAACGGCATTGTTGTCGAAAGAAATTGGCAAGCCAGTGAAGTACACCCAAACACGCAGCGAATGTTTGGTAGCGATGTTGCACGGTCGTGCCCAAGAGCACGATGCAAGTGTTGCGTTCGACAACGATGGTCGTATTTTGGCTTTGAAGTTAACGGTTACTCAAGATCAAGGTGCATACCCAAATGGCACTGGCATGGGTCTTCCCGTTCTCACCACCGCAATGGCTGCTGGGTGCTATCGCATTCCTGCTGTTGCCATTTCGTGGCGAAATGTTGTTACCAACACCACTCCAGTTGCTGCTTACCGTGGTGCGGGGCGTCCAGAAGCGTCTTTTACCATCGAGCGTCTCATCGACCTCATTGCCGATGAAACTGGTGTTGACCCAGTGGAAGTACGTCGCCGAAACTTTATTCCGGTTGATGCATTTCCTTACGCAACGCATAGCCCGCTTGCCATGTACGACAGTGGCAACTTTGCCGGAGCGCTCGATGAATTGTTGAAGCATGTGAATTATGACGAATTGAAAAAAGAACAAGAAAAGCGTCGTCAAGATCCTGCTGCAAAACTTCTTGGTATTGGTTTTGCATCGTGGTTAGAAATTGCTGGGTTTGGGCCACCTGGGTCGCTCGAAGCTTTCGGGCACTTGGCGTCGTGGGAATCGGCACAAGTACGTATTCAGCCTGACGGCAGCGCCATTATTTTCACCGGTGCGTCGCCTCATGGTCAAGGCACTGTTACCACCTATGCACAAATTGCAGCCGATGAACTCGGAATCGATTTTGATCGCATCAGCGTGAAACACGGTGATACGGCGGTTGTCCCGCAAGGTATCGGAACCATGGGTTCGCGTGCGGTTGCTGTTGGTGGCGAAGGTGTAAAAACTGCAAGTGGTCGTGTGTATGAAAATGCAAAACGTATTGCTGCGCATTTGTTGGAAGCAAGCGCTGAAGACATCATCATCGAAGATGAAAAATTCTTTGTGAAAGGAACGCCTGCACGAAGCGTTCCATGGAGTGAGGTGGCATGGAAGAGTTTTCAACCATTGGAACTTCCCGGTGGAATGGAACCTGGCGCACTCGACTCCACAGTTTTCCAGCAAGTTCCTAACTTCAGTTTCCCCTCCGGCGCATATTGCTGTGTCGTGGAAATTGATCGCGAGACTGGCGGGGTCAACATTGTCAACATGTATCTCGTTGACGATTGCGGAACAGTAATCAACCCACTCTTGGTAGAAGGCCAAGTGCACGGCGGGGTAGCCCAAGGCATTGCCCAGGCGCTCTACGAGCACATGTTGTACGACCCAAGTGGCGTTCCACGCACGTCTACATTTATGGACTATCTCGTGCCGGCAGCATCAGATCTGCCCGGGTACATCACGGGTCGCATCAATACACCAAACCCCAGCAACACTCTTGGGGCCAAAGGTGTAGGCGAGTCGGGTTCAGTTGGCGCACCACCTGCAGTAGTGAATGCAGTTGTCGATGCACTCAGCCACCTTGGCGTGAAACACATTGACATGCCAGTAACACCAATCAAAGTATGGAACATCTTAGAAGGGGCAAAGTGATGACTATTCGTACCTCAATCACAGTGAACGGTAAAGACACTTCGCGCGAAGTAGAAGCTCGCACGCTTCTCGTTCATTACCTGCGTGAAGAATTAGGTTTGACCGGTACCCATGTGGGGTGCGACACCTCAAACTGTGGTGCATGCACTGTTCTCCTCGATGGAGAAGCAGTCAAGTCGTGCACCGTGTTTGCCGCACAAATTCACGATTGCAATATCACCACCATTGAAGGTGCAGCACAGGCCGATGGGTCATTTAGTCCTGTTCAAGAAGGATTCCGTCAAGAGCACGGCCTGCAGTGCGGCTACTGCACACCAGGAATGATTATGGCTTCTACGGCGTTGTTAACAGAAAACCCGAACCCAACAGAAGAAGAAATTCGCCACGCACTTGAGGGCAACCTCTGTCGTTGCACCGGCTACGAAATGATTGTTAATGCGGTTCGCTGGGCAGCAGAAAATCCAAACTTCACATCTGGAGGTGCCAAGTGATACCTGCACAATTTGACTACGTTGAAGCTACATCGGTAGCCGATGCAATTCGTTTACTTGCAGAACACGGTGATGAAGCAAAACTTCTTGCAGGTGGGCACTCGCTCATTCCTCTCATGAAGTTGCGTTTGGTGACGCCGGCAACACTCATTGACGTCACGCACATTAAAGAGTTGTCGTACATTAAAGAAGATGGCAACAACATCGTCATTGGTGCCCTCACGCGCCACCGCGATATTGAAGAGTCCGACCTGGTGAAGAAGCATCTTCCTCTCGTCGCACATGTTGCTGGCGAAGTGGGCGACCCTCAAGTACGT
Source organism: Bifidobacterium breve (assembly GCA_945886445.1). Lineage (GTDB taxonomy): Bacteria > Actinomycetota > Acidimicrobiia > Acidimicrobiales > Ilumatobacteraceae > F1-20-MAGs119. The sequence goes on from CAMCZG010000002.1 coordinate 36,891, forward strand.
AATCGTGGAACCATTGGTGGTTCATTGGTGCACGGCGACCCAGCAGCAGATCTTCCTGCAGCTGCGTTGGCAACAGGTGCGACCATGGTCATTGCTGGCAAAAATGGTGAGCGCCGTATTTCAGCGCAAGACTTCTTCGTCGACTTTCTAGAAACCGATGTTCAGCCAGGAGAAATACTTGTCGCAATTGAGTTTCCTAAGCACACCGATGCCGGTTGGGCATATGAAAAGTTTGTGCGTCGCGCAATGGACTATTCCATTGTTGGCGTTGCACTTCAACTAGGAGCAAAACCTGGTGTTGCGCTTGTCAATATGTCGAACAAACCGCATCTTGCAGTGTCGGCTTCACAGGCAATTGGTAAAGGTGCAGCAATTGCCGATGTGCTTGCGGTCATTAATGACGACACAAACCCACCAGAAGACCTCAATGCCACTGTGGAGTACCGTCAACATCTTGCACGCGTGCTCACGCAACGCGCATTTGCCACTGCTTCAAAATAGTTATGCCTATCCGTGCCGAGGTTCTGAAAGACCGTTGCATTAGTTCCGGGCGCTGTGTTGGCGACGAACCAACCGCTTTTCGTTTCGATGCCGATGAACTAGTAGAACTTCTCGATGGCGTCACAACGATGAGCGAGCAAAGGCTTCTGCGCATTGCGCGCGATTGCCCTGGTGAAGCAATTGTGTTGTATGACGACAACAATGAAGTGATTGAACTGCACTAGCTGAAATGTCACATTCATTCGTTCGACGATTAGCACCTGTTGTGCTGCTGCTCATGATTTTTTCCTCCTGTGGGGGAGCATCATCTGCGAGCACTACTACTACTTTGCCACCGAAAATATACAAAGTTGGCGACACTGGTCCTGGTGGGGGAACCATTTTTTATAAGGCTGCCACATCATTTAAATGTATTGACAATGATGGACTTGATAAAAATAATTGCACTTATCTAGAAGTAGCTCCAGAAGATGTGCACGTAGGCGGGGTCCGAGCTTCTACAACGTGGACCTGTTTCGACTTCATTGGTGGAACGAGAACTGGCATTGGAGCAGGGGAACTTAATACAGAACAAATAATCGGTAGTTGTACAAAGCCAGATGGTCCTGCTCAACTTGCGCGTGCGTACGCTACGACCGTAGGCGTCAATACCTATCGCGACTGGTTTCTGCCTTCTCTCGAAGAAGTCGACTTGTTGTGTCTCATGTTTGCAAACGACCCGAAGAGTGTTTACTCCGATGAAGGGTGGTGGACAAAAGCGCAAATCGGTGGCTGTAAAGGATCGTATACACCTGCTGCAAATTTTACGGCCGGCGCATATTGGTCTTCATCAGAAAAAGCAGAGTCATACGGTTGGCATGTGCATTTATACTGCGGCGTTAATGACAACCACTTAGATAAATATTACGCAGCTTGGGTGCGCACAGTTCGCGCGTTCTAAGTGATTTTGAAAATGCGTTTGGCGTTGCCGCCAAGAATTTTTGCCTTGTCACTTGATGACAATTGCAAAGCCTCAATTTTTTCCATGTACTTGTCTTCAAGGTCCCAACCAGCGAAGTTGCTGCCCAGCAGCACCTTGTCGGGGCCTTCAGTTTCCACCAAAAAGGCCAAGGCATCTTGGCGGTGTACAGCGGTATCGAAAGAGATCTGAGCCCACTGGTCGGCAAAGGGGCGTGTGAGGAGCCCCTTGCCCCACGGGCGTCGCTCGAGGGCTTGCTCGAGGCGTCCCTTTTGGAAGGCCGCAAAACCGCCTCCGTGGGCCACATGGACGTGCAAACCGGGGTGGCGGTCGAGAATGCCACTGAAGAGAAAATGAGCAACAGCCAAGCCCTCGTCCATGGCAAAGCCAAAAATGATGTCGAGATCCCAAGGGTCAAAGAAAGGGTCGGAGCCCCCGTAACCCGTACGTGGTTCGGGGTGCAAGACAACTGGAACGCCAAGGCGTTCGTGTTCGGCCCATAGTTCTTCAAACTGCGGATGCGACAGGGGGGTGCCATTGATGTCGGTACCGATGTACGAGCACAAGAGCCCCAGTTCGCTCACTGCACGGTTCAGTTCTTTGCATGCCTCTTCAGGGCTTTGCATGGGCAAAGTGGCTGCACCAAGTAGGCGCGGGTGACGGTCGCCGGTAAGAGCAATTTCGTCATTCGTGCGTTGGTGGAAACCCAATGCATCGGCAATTGGTTGATGATAAAAGTACGTGATGGGGTTTGGTGAAACGAGTTGCTTATCGAGGCCAAGTGCGTCCATTTGTTCAATGCGCATTTGTGCATTGGAAAATGCACTGTTCACAAACTTCACATTTTCCAAAACATAATCTGCTGCACGAAAGAACTGGGTTCCGTCATCGCGAACTCCCATTTCAGGGCCGGCGTGTCCGCAGGTGTTCATGACTCCTTCTAAAAGAATGTGGGCGTGTACGTCGACCACTTCATGATGTGCGTCTGCAAGAGTCATGAAACAAAACTTACTGGGTAGTGCTTCCACACAGGGCGTCGTGTAGCAACGTCTAGCTCTGGTTGATGCGAGAGGTGGGGTATTCCTCCGCGTTGCAATACCGCTTGCAACATCACCACAATTGCGCCGTATAACGGGGTTTCTTGTTGCTGGTCTTCGCCGAGGCCCCCCGCAAGTTCTTGACCTAAACAGGCATGAAACCCGGTGCCAAAGGTGAGCCCCCAACGAGGTGCTTGAGTAGGTGTAATGCGGTGTGGGTCGAATGTGTCGGCCGTTGACCCAAATATTTCAGGGTCGCGATTCGCACTCACCATATTGATAACAACAGTTGCACCGGCTGGAATGTGCACGCCGCAGGGTAGTTGAACATCGGCAGTTGCTATACGTGTTGCTTCGGGGCTCGCCGGATGTAGTCGTAACGACTCGTGAACAAAGCGTTGTAACAGTGCGGCGTTGGTGGCTAACTCAGACAAGGTTCCGTGGTGTTCAGACTCCCATGTAAAACAGTGATGAAGCGCATGCACTAGTGCAGCAGAAGTGGAGTGAGAGCCCACCCAAGGGAAATAAGCAATTTCACGAGCAATTATATTGTCTGGTAGATCGAGGTTGTCTTGGTTTGTGAGCAACACCGTCAGCACATCGGCGGGCAGATCGCTCCACTCCATTGCACCTTGTGTTGCCTGTGCAATGAGATGTTCTCTACGTTGTCGCGACGTGGCAAAGTACTCCGCAAGAAAAGTATTTAAGGCCGCATTTCCTTCAGCAATGATGTCGTTCTTATTTCCCGTCGCGTGTACAACAGTCGAAGCCGCTGCAAGTTTCGCCATGAGGCCACTCATTTTCTCAAAGCTTGCAAGATCTGCACCAATGTCAATTCCTGCAACGAGTGATGACAAGCGCATCATGGTGCGTCGTGCAATTTGCACCATGTCACCCTCGGTGGGGTCGGCAAGCTGGCTGAAAACATCGTTGATGAGTTGAGGAATCAGTAGTTGTTCCCACTGCAGGAAAGTGTCACGCCGGAAAAGTCGGTTTTCTAAGCGCCGACGCGCAAGGTGGTCGCTGCCATGGAGGTTCACAATGACACCGTCCATGAGTGCACTACCTTCGTCGTACAGACCTTGACGCAAATCGCGATGACGCAAAGCATCGCGAGCCTCATTCCACGCGGAGAGGCGTACAACAGACTGTTGCATGCAGTTAGCCGAGGAGAACTGAGTAAGAGCCCCAATAGGGGCGGCTCGTTGCCGTGTCCATTTGCGGTGGATGTGCGGGGTCGGGTCGAACACCACGGTCAAACATTGATTGCACAGCAACGGTGGAAAGCCCGTATTCGTAGTCGGATGTTTCTTGTGAGCGTTCGTTCAGACCAGCTGCAAGTTCTTGGCCAATGCACGCATGCATACCCGAACCAAAGGAAAGGCCCCAGCGACTCACAGTGGAATCGGCGGGTTGACGATGAGGGTTGAACTCTGCTGCGTCGGCTCCATACATGGCTACATCGCGGTTCACTGCCATGAGATCTATTACAACGGTGGAGCCTTCCTTGATGACAAGACCGCTGCGTAGGGTGACGTCTTCAAGTGCTCGGCGCATTGCAATAGGGCTTGAAGGGTTGAGGCGAATGGTTTCGTAAACAGCATGTTGAACAAACTCGCGGTTGGTGTGAACGAGCTCGCTATCTTCAGGGTGCTTTTCAAGCCAGGAAAATAAGTTGTCGAGTGTGCGCACAAATGCAGTAGCCGACGTGTGTGCACCAGCAAGAAGGAAAAAAGCAATTTCACGTACGAGCGTATGGTGCTCAATATGAAGGGAGTCTTCATTGCGCAGTAGCACGGTGAGAATATCAAGTGGCAGCGTGCTCTCGGGGGCATTGCCTGCAGCTACTTCAGCAATTAGTGCTTGTCGTCGCTGCACGGAAGGAGCAATGAATTCAGCATCAAATAGTGACATCGACTCTGTAATTTCGCCCTTGACGACTTCAGGATCACGTGTGGTGTGAGCAAGTGTTGCACCTTCAATGAATTTCATCATGTAGTTGTACAAACGATCAGTTTCTTCAGGTGTTCCTGTGGGGCGGTCTACACCTGCGTTATGTGCAGCGAGGTTCATCATGAGTTGATGCGACATGTGTACAAGTTCTGCTGAACCCTGGGCAACGTATGGCTTCAAAGTGGCATCAATAATTGAAGGAAAAAAATCGCGTTCGTAGCTCACGAGAGTTTCGCGACGGAATAAACGGTTTTCAAGTCGACGTCGGGCGCGGTGTTCGTCGCCGTGAAGGTTCACCAAAACACCAGACATCACTATTTCGCCCGCGTCGTACAGCGCCTGGCGCAAACCCTTTTGACGATAAATTTCTTTTGCTTCGTCAAATGTGTTGACGGTCATTGTTGTTGCTTCGCTCATGATGCCTCAATTCGCTTTAAATAGTGACGCCAAGGCCAAGGCCACCGTCAATTGCCAGTACGTCTCCTGTAACCCACTCGGCACACGTGAGATAGGCAATGCCTTCAGCAATTTCTCGTGCTGTTCCCGTGCGACCAAGTACATGTTGATTTGCCATCGACTCTAAGCGTGCCGCAGCTTCTTCATGCGTGAAGTCGCCAGAGCGTTCGTTAATTTCCGTCAGTACAGCCCCAGGGCGCACAGCACCAACTCGAACCCCTTGTGGGCCAACTTCCGAAGCGAGCACTTTGACGAGTGCTTCAAGCGCACCTTTGGTAGCGGCATAGGGGGCCGCGCCAGGGAAAGCACGCTGTGTGTAAACCGAACCAATGAAAATGATGCAGCCTTTTCTTTGCACGAGGTGTGGCAACGCTTCTTGGCTAAGCAACATGCCAGCAACAACATTGGTGTGGAAAATATCGAGTAACGATTCTTCGGTCCAATCACCAATAGAGCGGCGCAACATGTTGCCTGCATTTGAAATGAGTGCATCGATGCCACCACCATGTTCAACGCAGCGTGCAACAATATTTTTGAGATCGGCTGTTTTTGTTACGTCGGCCACAACCCAAGTGCACAGTGGTCCAATACTTTGTGCAACGGCACGAATTTTCTCTTCTCGCCGGCCACAAATTGTTACTTTCGCGCCATTCTCTGCGTAGTAGCGAGCGGCCTCTTCACCAATACCTGAACCACCACCAGTAATGAGAACAGACATGTCTTTCATTGAACGCATGGTGTCCTACTTCTTTTGAGAATCTTTAATGCCGACGGAGTCAACACTTGCAGGGCGAGGAAGGCTAGAGATAACGCTCATGGTGACACCGCCATCGATGAGTAAATTTTGGCCAGTCATATACGACGATTGATCGGATGACAAAAAGACAACCGTGTTGGCGATATCTTCTGCTGTTCCTAAACGGCCAAGTGGAACACGCGACTCGCGAGCTTCGCGTACAACTGGGTCGGCGTAAATGGGGTCGCTCATGCCAGCAAGGATGAGTCCTGGTGCAATGGCATTGACGCGGATGCCCAAAGGGCCCCATTCAATTGCCATTTGTTGAGTCATGAGCGCAATAGCCGATTTTGTTGCACCGTAGGCGCCTGCATTTGGCCCAGGTGCAACACCGTTCATAGAAGTGATATTGATGATGGTGCCCGGAATGTGTGCGTCAATCATTTTTTGAGCGACAGCGCGAGCCATATTGAAAGTACCAACGAGATTCACATTGACTACTGCCGAGAAATCGCTATGGCTGAGTGTGAGTAAAGGCCCAAAGCGCACAATGCCGGCGTTGTTCACAAGGCAGTGTGGTGCTTCTCCAAAAGTTTCCAAAGCAGCAGCGATGGAATCGGGTTGCGAGATGTCTGCAACGAGTGCAATGGAGCGTGGAATGTCTGCAATAGCTTTTGCTACATCGGCTTCGTTGGTATCGAGAACACCCACAACCCAGCCTTCGGCAGCGAGTCGTTGTGCAATGGCGAGCCCAATGCCACGGGCGGCACCAGTGACTATTGCTCGTTTCATATGTTCCCCTTACGTTTCGTTGTACTCTGTCGGCAATGACCCCTGAACAGATTGTGCTCAGTCTATTTACTGCAGTGGAAAGCGGCGATCTTGGCGCAATTGGGGCCCATTTTGCCGAAAATGCCACGTATTGCAACGTTCCCTATGAGCCAGCCGAGGGGAGAAGCGCGATTGTTGAAATGTTTCGCCCCATTGTGACGCGCAGCGAACGCATCGAATGGCAAATTCGCTCCATTGCGACCCGTGAACATCGAGTGCACTGCGAACGGCTCGACTGTTTTTGGATCAAGGGCCAAAAATATGCGGTGCCCTGCCATTGTGTGGTTGAAGTTGACATAGTCGCGCAGAAAATTACTGCTTTTCGTGACTACGTAGATATTGGTAAGTGGCGCGAGACCTTAGGCAACGCACTTACTTCTGATGAATGAGGTCCCATTTCAACAGTTGTGCCGACCATGGCTCAATGCGTTCTCCACGCAGTAGTGAGCGCTCAGGAACTTCAGCCAAAGTAATAGCGCGTCCTTTTTTGAAAAGATGACGAAAGGAACTTTTGTTTCCCAAGACCGCAACATCTTTTTCAGGGTGGCCATCGAGCACCAAAATGTCGGCTTGTGCGCCAGGGGCGATGATGCCTACTTGACCAAATTGCTGGATTGCGTGTGCATTGGTATAGGTGGCACACGAAATTGCTTGCAGTGGGGTGAGACCCATGTGCTGTACGAATACTTCCATTTCGCGCGCATGCCAGTTGCCGTAAGGAGTAATGGAGAAGCCACTTTCGGAGCCACAAAGGAGTGGAACCCCAGCATCGTAGGCTTGGCGTAGACGTGCACCGGTGTGTTCCAACTCGCCGGCAAAAGTAGATTGGACGCTTGCTGTTGCGCCTACTTTGGCACCGTATTCGGCGAGGTTTGCAAGGAAGGTGAATACAGGCCCAACGGCAGTTTTCTTATCGATGATTGCTTCAAGTGCTCGATCTCCAAGAAACGAAGCGTGCCAAATAATGTCTACACCAGCAAGAACAGCATCGAGGGTTGCTTGGTCGCCGCGACAATGTGCGGTAACGGGAATGCCTAAGTCGTGTGCGGTATCGCAAACTGTTTTCAACTCATCACGAGTCCACACTTGAATTTCTCCACTGCGTGCGGGAATGACGCCAGTGACATGAATTTTAATGATGTCGGCGCCATCTTTAATTTGGCGCCGCACAACGCGCACCATTTCATCGCGGTTGTGAACAACTTCGGCGTAACCAGCAGTGCCATGATCGGGAATCATGCGACCTGCAGTGCCACCCACTGCGGTCATAAGCGCAAAAGTGCCCGACTTCATTGAAGGTCCTTCAGTGATTCCGGCATTGATGGCATCGCGCAAGGCGGGCCCAATATTAAAAATGCCATCTACATCGAGAATGCTGGTGACGCCTGCTTGCAATATTTTCTTTACGTTGTGGGCGGCAATAAGAGCAGCTGTTGCCGGCTCGCGATGGTGGAAAAGCTCGTCGTTACTGGCTGGTTCTCCCAAGGTCACGTGAGTATGGGCGTCAATGAGTCCGGGCATCACGGTGAGACCAGAGACATCAATTTTCTGCACATCTTTGTGAGACTGAGCAAGAGCATCGGCCTCGGTGCCCACTGCAACTATTTTTTCACCTTCAATGAGAACCGATGTATTGAGTTGCGGTGCGGAACCTGTTCCATCAATAACTGCGCCGCTATGAAGCAATGTTGTTGTCGACATATAGGGATGTTAGGTGGTGCAACTCTTGGTTTCCATACCTGAGGGGCTTTTCAGACGGTAATTGCAAATTCCTGCAGGCATTCAGGATTTGCCAGCGCTTCAGTATTGCGAACAGGGCGGCCATGAACGATGTCGGTGACTGCTAACTCGCTGATCTTTCCTGAACGGGTGCGGGGAATGTCGGAAACAGGAATGATGAGTGCTGGTACGTGGCGTGGCGAAATGAATTGACGTAAACGCTTGCGCAGGGCTTGTTCTAGCTCCGGTGTGCATTGTGCGTTGTTGGTCATGCGCAGGAAAAGAACGATGCGCGTATCGTCATCCCATTCCTGGGCAATGGCAACCGACTCAATAATTTCTGTAAACGTCTCGACCTGTGAATAAATTTCCGCCGTTCCCATACGTACTCCGCCCACATTTAATGTGGCGTCAGATCGTCCGTGAATGACAAAGCCATTATGTTCAGTACGCGATGCGAAGTCGCCATGAGTCCAAGTGTTTTCAAAGCGCGAGAAGTATGTGTTGTGATATTTCTCGCCTGTTGTATCTCCCCAAAATCCAATTGGCATCGAGGGAAACGCATTGCGGCAAACAAGCTCTCCGGTGCCTGTGAGCAGTTCTTTACCACTGTCGTTAAAAATAGAAACATCCATGCCCAACATGGCGCCCTGAATTTCCCCTGAATAAACGGGGCGGGTGGGGTCGCCACCCACAAAACATCCGCAGAGGTCTGTGCCTCCAGAAATAGAAGCAAGGTGTGCATCGGTAGCAAAGTGTTCGTACACCCATTCAAAACCTGCAGCGTTTAACGGAGACCCAGTAGAGCAGATGGTGCGTAGGGCAGGGAAACGGTGAGTACTTGTGGGTGCAAGCTCGGCCTTGCGACACGAATCAATAAATTTTGCCGACGTGCCAAAAAGTGTAATTTCTTCTTGCTCGCAGAGATCAAACAACGTATTCAAGTTGGGGTATGCGGGGTTGCCGTCGAAGAGCACAATGGTGGCACCCGATGCAAGCGCAGAAGTTAACCAGTTCCACATCATCCACCCGCATGTAGTGAAGTAAAAAACAGTGTCGCCAGGGTGAATATCGCAATGCAGTTGCTGTTCTTTGAGATGCGTCAGAAGAACACCTGCGGCCTTATGAACAATGCACTTTGGCATCCCCGTTGTTCCCGATGAGTACAAAATGAGACCTGGATGATTGAAAGGAAAGAGCGGCCGCTCAACTGGAACATCGCTCCCTGAGGCAAGAAAATCATTCCAACTTTTTGCCAGGGGCAAAGAGTTTACTTGTGTGCTTGACGTCTCTACATAAATGACATGTTCAAGTGATGGCAAAGCCTCAACAATTTCTTGCAACCTTTCACTGCAGGAAAAGCTTTTCCCCCCGTACGAGTACGCGTCTGCAGCAAGTAAAACGCGAGGTGTGGTTTGGCTGAATCGGTCTACAACTCCTTGCACTCCAAAGTCTGATGACGTTGAGGTAAAGATTGCGCCGAGTGCTTGCGATGCAAGGTACAAGACGATGGTCTCTGGCCTATTGGGCATCCAAGCCGCTACGCGGTCGCCCGCCTGCACGCCGTACTGGCGCAGTGCATGAGTTGCTCTATTCACATCTGCATGTAGTTGTCCCCACGTAATGCAGTGTCGTTCGCCCGATTCTGAAACGTAAACCATTGCATCGTCATTGGCATTGTCGCGAGGTTGCAAAAAAGTGTCAACAATGTTGAGCATGGCATGCGGGAAGAATTCTGTTTCTACAATGCTCTTTGAAGATAAACGAACGGCGGGTTCACCCGGTGAACCAACAATGCCAGTGGCGTTCCAGACGGCTTGCCAGAATTCGTTTGGTTCGCGCACACTCCATTCCATTGCATGGGTAAATGACAAGAGATTATGTTGTGTAAAAAATTGAGTGAGCGCAAGGCCTGGCCTCTTCTCATCAGATACTTGCCAGATGGGGGTGCTCATGGTGCGAAAGGGTACAACTACTTTGTGAGTGAAGAGAAAGCAGGCAATGAGGTAAGGCCCGCAGTGCGCTCAAGGCTGCTGAGCCAAACATGTTGAAGCGCTAAGCCATCACTCTTCAGATCATCCACCATTTGAGAAGCGAACGAGAGCAATTCGGTCAGTTCACCGTCGGCGCTCGTCGAGGGAATACCAGAAACACTGAGCGGTGTTCCCGAAAAAGCCTCGTATGCCCACTGCAAAGTTTCTATTGCTTGGTCACGCCAACGTGGTGGCTCAAGTCGTTCACCGCGAGGTGGCAGGTGGGTGAGCGAGAGTGCAATTTCATCGGCACTGCGTAGTAAGCCGTCGAGTTCTCGTTCATAGTGACCAGGTAGCGAGACGCGGCCGCGCGTAATGGCCGACTGCCATACCGTGCGTACCTCTGCATTTGCGCCTGGGTGAGTTGCGTCTAACGACAGTGCAATTGGCGAACCCTTGAGTAATCGACATGCGTGATTCCACGAATGCAAAACGTTGGTGAATGCATCGGCAAATTTGCCATCGTCAGAAATAAATGGAGCGATGCTTCCGATACGCCACCCATCGTGAACTAAGGCGATAGGTGCTTCAAAGGGCATCCACCCGGCAACGTGATTGCCCACCACTTCAGCAACGGTGTCGACATACCGCGGCCACCACTTTTCAGTCGCCTTGTTATCGGAAAATGCACCTTCGTTCAAAAACCAATGGGGAAGGGTAGTTCCACACAGCGTGACCCAGGTTTCTATGCCGGCATCGGCGAATGCAGAGGCGTGCCCTTCAAGTAGTTCTAAATGTTTCCCGCTCGGTTTTCCTTGCTGTGGAAATACGTCGTTCCACGACAGACGCCAACGCAGAGAGGTGAGACCGTGTTCTTTGAGAGCCAGCAATTCAGAAAGAAGTATCTCTACGTTCTGTTCTGGAGAAAAGGTGAGGTGAGTTCCAAAAATAGGCACGAGGTGCGTTACATCACAAACGGTGAACGCGTCCACAATTCACCGGTGTCGTTACGGTCGGTGAGAACCGGGTCGCCAGTAACTGAACACACTTCAACAGGCTCAGCGAATCCGCGTAACACGAGGGGCTCGTGAGCAACGATGCGCACGCCTTCAGGAAGTTCTTCAATTTGATCAGTAGGAATAAGTACTTCAAATGCGCCAGCGGCATCGCAGAGTCGCGCCGCAGTGTTGACAGCAGAACCGATGTAGTCGTCGCCTTCAAAGAGAAGTGCATAGCCCGTTGCAAGGCCAATGCGCAGTGTGAGCGGGGCACAGGCTGTTGCCGACCTGCGCTGGAGCTCCATTGAAAAGACGATGCCATCAGATTGCTCCATGGCAACGATCATGAGACCGTCTCCGAGCCACTTTGCGATGCGCACACCGCGCTCAGAGGCCACGTCGCGCGCTACAGACCGAAAGGCAGCCAAAAGGCGCCCTGCGGCGTCGTCCCCTTGGGTTTCCGTGAAATGCGTGAAACCGGAAAGGTCAACGAAGATGAAAGTACGTGGCACGCGCATGCACCCCCTAGGTTAGGCGAACTAGGTTGGTTTCATGACCACAAGGTTCACCTATTCCCGCTGGGACGGCACTCAAAAGGGCTTTGAGGTCGATGCAGAGTCGCTTTTGGAAGCGGTCACTGACGACCTTTTGTATCACGGAGACGTCAATAGCGCCTTGAGGCGACTCATGCAGCAGGGCCTCACCGACCGCAATGGTGAGCGTATTGAGGGCATGCGCGACATGATGAACAAAATTCGTGAGCGTCGCGAGGAATTATTAGAGCGTTCCGATCTCGGTGGCGTGTACAGCGAAATTTCCGAGGCACTCGACGACATCATCGACGAAGAACGTCACAAGCTCGACCAAAATGTTGCCGATGCGCAAGCGAGTGGCGATGAGCGTCGTCTCGACACAGCGCAAGAGTCTGCTGTTGAGCATCATCTCGAACTTGAAATGCTTCCGCAAGATCTTGCGGGCAAGGTCAAGGGTTTACAAAATTACGATTTTCAGTCGAATGAGGCTGCAGCACGTTTTGAAGAACTCATGGAAAAACTTCGTGAGCAACTCATGCAGCAATATGTCGATCAGATGAGTGGCGAAATGCAAAATATGTCGCCAGAAGATATGCAGCGCACGAAAGACATGATGGCTGCCTTAAACGACATGCTCGATAAACGTGAGCAAGGTGAAGACCCGCAATTTGAAAAGTTCATGAATGAATTCGGCGATTTCTTCCCCGAGAACCCGCAGACACTCGATGAACTTTTAGAAATCATGGCCCAACGCATGGCGGCAATGCAGGCGATGATGAATTCCATGACCCCCGAGCAGCGGGCACAAATGCAGCAACTTTCCGAGCAGTTGCTAGAAGATATGGATCTTCGTTGGCAGGCCGATCGGTTGAGCGAGCGCTTACAAAACCTTGTTCCTGGCGCGGGGTGGGAGCGTCAATACCAGTTCAATGGCGATGAACCGATGGGCATGGGTGAAGCCATGAAAACCATGCAGCAACTCGGCGAACTCGACCAAATGGAAAGCTTTATGCGCAATGCCACCACTCCTGGTGCACTTGCTGAAGCCGACCTCGATCGAGTGCGAGAACTACTGGGTGAAGACTCCGCGCGCTCGCTTGAGCGCCTGGCTGAACTCACCAAAATGCTTGAAGAAGCAGGCTTAATTAACCAAAAAGAAGGCAAGTTAGAGCTCACGCCAAAAGGCTTGCGCAAAATTGGGGCCAATGCTTTGCGCGACCTTTTTGGCAAGTTGGCAAAAGACAAAATTGGTCAGCATCAAATGCGCGAAAGCGGTGGTGGCCATGAGCGTCGCTACGAAACAAAGCCGTATGAGTATGGCGACCCATTCCGGCTCGATCTTCAACAAACTCTGCGCAACGCAATTCGCCGTCAGGGTGGGGGAACTCCGGTTCAACTCTCTCCTGAAGATTTTGAGATTGAACGCACGGAACATGTCACGTCCTCATCGACAGTGGTGATGATTGACCTTTCTATGTCTATGCCCATGCGAGATAACTTCTTGCCTGCAAAAAAAGTTGCAATGGCCCTGTACTCACTCATCACTTCGCAATACCCGCGCGATTACTTAGGGCTCGTTGGGTTCAGTGAAACTGCCCGCATCTTGACTCCAGAACAGTTACCACCGGTCTCGTGGGATTTTGCGTACGGAACAAATATGCAACACGGATTTATGCTGGCTCGTCAATTGCTGTCTAAGCAACACGGAACAAAGCAAATCATCATGATCACCGATGGTGAACCCACTGCACATATCACTCCGCAAGGAGATGTATTTTTCAATTACCCACCAGTGCGAGAAACGGTGGAGTCGACCTTGGCCGAAGTAATGAAGTGCACCCGCGAGGGCATTGTCATCAACACCTTCATGCTCGATGCCAACGGGGGTCTACGTCAGTTCATTGAACGGCTCACAGAAATCAATAAGGGCCGTGCCTTTTTCACCACCCCAGAAACTTTGGGCGACTATGTGCTCGTCGACTTCATTGAGCACAAGCGTCGGCTCAGCCGCTCGCGACAGTAGGTACATTCCGAAAACCCCAATGAATACAGGGGTTTTTGGCGTCGGTCCGAAAAGCTCAGATTCTCTCGGGATGGTCCTGGCGGGCCCAGAATATGCGCACTTGCTTATTTCATAAGGATTTGGCAGAATGACAGCAATGTAATTACAGCCCTGCCATCACTGCATGCCATTTCTGGATGTTGGTGATCTGCAGAGCGGGAGGCAAGTGAATGCAATTCCCAGAAACGGATGAATTGAGTACAGAACGTGGTTGGCAAGATCAGGCCAACTGTCTTGGTGTTGACCCCGATCTCTTCTTCCCCGAAAGGGGCGCTTCTACTCGTGAAGCAAAAGAAGTGTGTCGTGGTTGTGTTGTGCGAGGCGAATGTCTTGAGTACGCATTAGTCAACGGAGAAAAGTTTGGTATTTGGGGTGGGCTCTCAGAGCGTGAGCGTCGTCGCTTGCGCCGTGCTCGTGCTCAAGCAACTCGCCAAGCAATCTAATAACGTTTACTGCACTTTAAACAATGTATCGAAGCGTGCTTCGATGGTTTTGTCGGCTCCAATGTTGAGTTGACTCCAGCGACTTTGTTCTATTTTCGTTAGAGCACTCAACGGCATCAGCCCGACGAGTTCTGCACGTGCGATGTTGCCGAATTGAGCAACGATGTCGTATGCCGTGTCCACATTGATGGTGTCTAAATCTGTCAGATTCATGCTGATTTGTGCATGTCCATCTACCAAAAAACTCAATGCGCGCAGGCCCGGTTGGCGAATGTTCAGCACAATCTCATGTGCAGTTTTCATTGTGGTGTCGGCGAGAAAAATGTTGTAGGCAACTAAAACTTCTCTGACACCTACACATATCGCCCCAGCTGTTGGGTGCGCGATGCGCGGCCCAACATCTGGAAAAAGTGACGTCCATGCCGTGCGGCGAATATCGGGAAGCGTGCGTTCTGGCCCGTAGTAAAAACTGGGAACACCAAGTTCATTTGCGACCCATTGTGCAAATGAATTGCGTTCACGAATTGCTTCGTCGAATGTGGTATCGCCCAGTGGAATGAAGGGAACCACATCAACCACTCCGAGGCGTGGGTGTACACCTGCGTGTTCATGAATATTGAGGAGGTCGACGGCGTGCGCGGCAAGGAGCCTGGGGGCGTGCGTGCCGCGCAGAGTAAATACGCTGCGGTGATGGTCGGGGTCGGAATGAACGTCGAGGAGATCGGCGGCTACAGCTGCGCTCATATTGGCAAGTGTTTCGGGGCTTTGACCCTCACTGATATTGACGACGCACTCGAGCACAGGGTTATTTTTACCTCATCTCCGTGCTGGGCGGTGGTAGGTTAAAGGCATGTTCGCATTTCTCGAAGGCCCAGAACTCATCATCGTGGCTGTTGTTGTACTCGTTCTTTTTGGCGGCACTCAACTACCGAAGTTTGCAAAGAACCTTGGTCAGGCACAAAAAGAATTTAAAAAAGGTCTTGCAGACGGCCAATCCGACAAGTCTGGCGATTCCGACTCCAAGTAATTCGCTTTCGCGTTGCTTATGCAGCGCGTCGTTGAGACTTCAAACGTCGGCGGGCACGTTCACTCATGCCGCCCCACACGCCGTGTTCAATCTGCTCCGACAATGCGTATTCCAAACAATGGTCGCGAACGGGGCATGTAGAACAAATCTTGCGTGCCTTGTCGACCCCAACACCATCCGAGGGAAAGAAGACGTCGGGCTCAACAAGGCGGCAATTGCCAAGCGACATCCATTCAGTTGAACGATAAGAACCGAGGTTGCCTTGGTTTTCATAGTGCTGGATGTCGGTTGTGGTCATGGGGAGCCTTTGCTGGGGGAGAATTTCGGTCGTACAAGGGTTCTGACGCTGCGGGCTCCTAATAAGTTCCCGAGAGGTCATATGGCCACTCTGCGGTATCCTGATCGCTCCTAGGAGGTTCCCGTGTCCGATATCAATGCCAGCCCAGAAGCGCCACGCGCACATGCCCGCATCGTGTATCTCGGCCCTGTTGCTCCCCATTGGGAGGTTTACGGCGCCTACGGCGACCAGGCCCTCATTGACGAATTCCGCACTCGTGTGTTGGCCCGTTTGGTGCTACTTACCCGCGACGACCCACAATTTCGCCGCAATAGCGAGCGCATTGCCCGAGATGCTGAGCGTGAACTCATCACCATCGAGTGGGACCTTGGCGATTCCGTCAAGCTCTAAACACTCGTAGTGTGCAAATTACCCGAGTAGCAACTCTGCGTTCATTTTGTATTCAAGGAAATGACCTATGACGCAACGCGAAAGAACCTACTCTGCTGTAATCGACGAACGCTTTTTCAACCGTGATCTCAGCTGGCTCGCATTTAACGAGCGAGTATTGGCGTTGGCGCGAGAAGAAGGAATTCCACTTCTTGAGCGGGTCAAGTTTCTTGCTATTTTTTCTTCGAACCTTGATGAGTTTTTTCAAGTGCGTGTTGCGGCATTAAAAAATCAAATTGATGCTGGAGCAACACACCGCAGTGCCGATGGCCGCCGACCGCATGAACTCGATCTCGATATCAGCAACAAAGTTCATCAGTTAGTAGCCGACCAAGAGTCGCTATTGCGCGAACACATTCTGCCGGAACTCAAAAATAATGACATTATTTTGCAGCGCTGGGAAGATGTATCGGCTGAAGAAAAAGCAATGCTGTCTCGAGAATTTGAGCAGCGTATTTTCCCCATTCTCACCCCACTCGTTGTTGACCCAGCACACCCTTTCCCCTATGTGTCGGGCCTAGCACTCAGCATCGCGGTCATGCTGCGTGACCCTGTTAATGGCGAGGAACGTTTCGCCCGCCTTAAAGTTCCGCCACTTTTACCGCGGCTATTGAAACTCGAAAACTCTCTACATTTCATTCCAATTGAAGAGGTCATCATTGCGCATCTTCCTACGTTGTTTGAAGGGATGGAAGTGAAAAGTGCAACTACCTTCCGTGTCTCGCGCGATGCCGACCTCGATGTAGACGATGAAGAAGCCGAAGACCTGCTTGAGGCGATAGAAGCCGAATTACGCCGTCGGCGCTTTGGAAGGGCAGTGCGTCTTGAGGTTCGTGATTCCATTGACGACACAGTTTTAGATCTTCTGGTTGATGAATTTGAAGTGGAAAATCACGATGTCTATAAATTCAATCTTCCTCTCGATCTCACCAGCTTGTTTGCAATTAGCGCTTTGCCGGTTCCCGCATTACGCGACACGCCTTGGCCGGCTGTTACTGCGGGTCGACTAGCGGCGGCAAGTGATCAAGACCGCTCCATCTTCAGCGTTATTCGTGAACGTGACCTCTTAGTGCATCATCCATATGAAAGTTTTGTTACCTCCACGCAAGCATTCATTGAAGAAGCGGCAAACGACCCTCGCGTGCAGTCAATTAAAATGACCTTGTATCGCACCTCTGGCGATAGTCCTATTGCTCAGAGTCTCATTCGTGCAGCAGAGCGTGGTGTGCAAGTGGTGGCGCTTATTGAGCTCAAAGCACGTTTCGATGAGGCAGTGAACGTTACATGGGCCAAGCAACTTGAACGTGCAGGAGTGCACGTGATGTATGGAATTGTTGGTTTGAAGACTCACGTGAAGTGTGCGTTAGTCGTACGTGAAGATGGCGACGGGCTACGGCGTTATGTTCATTTTGGAACGGGTAACTACAACTCAAAAACCGCAGGGCTCTACGAAGATCTTGCAATTTTTACTTGCAATCCTGAACTCGCCTCTGATGCGTCGCGCCTTTTCAATCACCTCACTGGCTTCAGCAGAAATGATCATTATCAACATTTGCTGGTTGCACCAAACTATTTGAAATCGGGTCTCATCGACCTCATTCGCCAAGAAGCACGTGCGGGGCAAAACGGTCATATTCGACTGAAATTGAATTCCCTTGCTGACTCTCAAATGATTGAGGCACTGTATGAAGCAAGTGAAGCAGGCGTAAAAATTGACATCACTGTGCGTGGAATCTGCGGAATACGGCCAGGCGTACCCGGAATGTCGAGCAACATTACGGTGCGTTCTATTTTGGGAAGGTACCTAGAACATTCGCGTATTTACATGTTCGGAAATGGAAATGGACCAGGAGTACCGCGTTGGTATACCGGTTCTGCCGATCTCATGTCACGCAACCTCGACCGACGTGTTGAGGCGCTCGTGCCCGTATTGCAGGAAAAGCACCAACAATGGTGCGAAAAAGTGCTTTCCGATCTCAGTAATGTCACTGCGCCACATTTCGTTCTCAATAACACAGGAAACTGGGCTCGCGAAGGTGACTCTTTTGCTTCGCGAAATGCTCAAGAAGACCTTTATGTATGGGCTAAAAATCAACAAGAGCGTCGTAACCCATAAGCAGGGTATTCTGTGGGCGACGGGAAATAGAGGAGATTCAGAAATGGAAGAACTGCGTAAAGGTTTTCACCACGAACTAGACGAAGTTCGACTCTCGCTCGCGCGCCTTGCGGCTTCGGTCATTGAAGCTATTCCTCGTGCAACAAACGTGCTGTTATCTGGAGACCTTGAAGGTGCCGAGTACCTCATTTTGGCCGATGACGAAATTGACTCACGGTCTGTTGCGCTTGAAGACCGCTGTTATCAACTGCTGGCTCTACAGGCTCCGGTAGCAGGCGATCTACGCCAACTCATTTCTATTCTTAAAATGGTGGGTGAAATTGAACGCTCTGCCGACCTCACGGTCAACATTGCAAAGGCAGCTCGCCGAATTTATGGTCATGCTCTCGATCCAAAGTTGCGTGGCATCATCACCAAAATGGGTGAGCAGGCGCAACAACTATTTACTTCTGCTCTGCAATCATTCGAAGAGAATGATGTTGCGATTGCAGGAGCAATTGACGACATGGACTCGTATCTCGACAGCTTGCAACGTCAATTTGTGCAGGCAATTTTTGAAAGTCATGCTGCCGGAAACATCGATCTACAAGTAGCTGTTCAACTAGCTGTCGTGGCTCGTTTCTACGAACGTATTGGAGACCATGCGGTGAACATTGGCGAACGCGTACTGTTTATTGTGAGTGGATGGCGCCCAGAGCATAAAGGCGCTGCTCGTCACGATGCTAAAACAGCTCACGACGATACATACGGTATCCCTCTTCCCAATTCCAACACCTCCGAAGGTTAGCTTTTATGCTTGTCGGGGGAATTGCCGTTGGTCTCATTGTGGGCTTCATCGTTTCGCGAATTTTTTTTCTACGTAAATCAACTACCGCTAACACCCAACCAATTGTTCCGATAGTTGAAACGGCCCCATCAGAGGCAGAAGTACATGTTGCTGAACTCGATTCAGTATTGAATGCAATTCCACTTGGTGTTGTAGTGACCGATGAACAAGGAAATATTATTTTAGGGAATCACGTCGCTGCTGGTGTTGAAATTTCGCGGCATATTGACGTGTTGGTTAATGAAGCCGCAGAACGAATTATTAAAAAATCGCGAGAGACCGGTTCGTCGGTGCGTGAAACTCTCGAGTTGTTCGGGCCCCCACCACGAACTCTGGTAATTGAGGCGAGGCCTCTCGAGGGCTCGAAGTCCATTGCAATTATTGAAGATATTTCGGAACGAACTCGCATCGATGCTGTTCGCACCGACTTTGTGGCAAACATCAGCCATGAACTCAAAACTCCAGTAGGAGCACTGTCAATATTGGCCGACACCATTCGTGATGAAGACGACCTGAAAGTCATCCATCGGTTGTCATCAAAGATGGTGAAGGAAGCGAACCGTATGGCTAAAACCATCGACGACTTGCTTGAGCTATCGCGCATTGAACTTGATGCCTCTGCTGTTCCAGAGCCAGTCAGTATTTTCTCAGTTATTGCAGAGTCCATTGACCGCATGGCTTACTTTGCAGCTCAGGCGGGTATCAGCATCGTTTCGCAACTGCCCGAAGCCGATTGTGTTGTAAAAGGCGATCGGCTCCAATTAGTTTCTGCCGTATCGAATCTCATTGATAATGCAGTGAAGTACAGCGAAAAGGGTGACGAAGTCACTGTCCGTGTATCTCCACAAGATGAAACCGTAGATATTTCGGTGAGTGATGAAGGTATTGGCATACCCCCAAGTGACGTCGACCGCATCTTTGAGCGTTTCTATCGGGTTGACCGCGCCCGCAGCCGCGGCACGGGAGGAACGGGGCTTGGGCTCTCTATTGTGCGTCACGTGATGAACAATCATGGTGGTTCGGTGAACGTAACCTCACAAGAAGGTGAAGGTTCAACTTTCGTGCTCACTCTTTTGCGTCCGAGCGGTAATACTGCAGTGAACAACATATGAACGCCTCCACCACCTCCCACACTGTTCTCGTCGTTGAAGATGAGGAATCTTTTGTAGATGCTCTACTCGTTGGCCTAAAAAAAGAAGGCTTTCGTGTTGAAGTTGCCCGCGATGGCTTGGAAGCGCTCGAAATGTTCGACCGCATCCAGCCCGACATTATTCTTCTCGATGTGATGTTGCCGAAAGTGTCGGGCATCGATGTATGTCGGCAACTACGCAAAAAATCACAAGTACCAATCATTATGGTCACTGCAAAAGCTGCAGAAATCGACACCGTCGTTGGCTTGGAAGTAGGAGCCGACGATTACATCACTAAGCCTTACCGACTTCGTGAACTCGTTGCCCGTATGCGCGCCGTGTTACGCCGAGCTCCTCTCGACCATGCTGGTGAACTCACTGAAGGTGCATTGCAGGTAGGTGACATTGCGCTCGACCCGGAACAACATGAAGTAGTTATCCGTGGTGAAAAAACGGCCTTGCCTCTGAAGGAATTTGAATTGCTGCATCTGCTACTAGCGAATGCTGGGCGAGTACTGCCTCGAGAAACACTCATCGACCGCATTTGGGGCAACGACTATGTGGGCGACACCAAAACACTCGACGTACATATCAAACGGTTGCGAGCAAAAATAGAGTCCGACCCTGCGAACCCAGCAAAAATCATCACTATTCGCGGTCTTGGCTACAAGTTCGAGCGCATTCGTAACTAACTACTTGCTGCAACAACGTGTGCCTATCATGGCAGTGTGAGCAACGGTCGTCCATCTAAAAGTGCAGGATCAATTGGGCTTCCTGCTCGACCATTGTTCTTCTCGCTTGCGAGAACCCATGTCCTTATGACCGCAGGCGAAGCCGCAATGACGGTGGCGCTTGCCAATTCCCTGTTTTTATCAATGAGCCCCGATGCGGCGCGTGGAAAGGTTGTTCTCTTCCTTGCGCTGAGTTTGGCCCCATTTGCCGTGGTATCGCCGCTCATTGGTCCGGTAATCGACCGCATGAAAGGCGGCAGACGACTTGTTGTATGTCTTGCTGCTGCTGGCAGAGCAATTGTGACTTTGCTCATGATTGGACGCATCGATTCGCTCACTCTTTTTCCACTCGCTTTTGCGGCGATGGTGTTGTCAAAAACCTATTCCATTTCCAAATCGGCACTGGTTCCTACGGTGGTGAAATCAGACTCTGATCTAGTGGAAGCGAATAGCAGGTTGGGTCTGTTAGCTGGTGTTGTGGGCTTTGCTGTGGCTGTTCCTGCTGGTTTACTGCAACTCATTTCCGATAGTGCCCCGTTGTTTCTTGCAATCGTTTTCTTTATCGGTGCTGTGGTGTCGGCAACACAATTGCCCCGAGGTGAGCGAGTATCGCAAGCCCCACCAACACAAGCCGAGCGAGATGAACTTCATTCTCCACGGTTGCTTCGCGCCTCGCGCACGATGTGGCTGATGCGAGGTGTTGTTGGGTTCATGTTTTTCCATCTTGCTTTTTGGTTGCGTGACCAGAAAGCAGGAACATTGTGGTTTGGTTTTGCAGTAGGGCTTTCCACACTTGCAACCATGGCGGGTAATGCACTGTCGCCAATGCTGCGTCGTAAGTTGCATGAAGAAACCATGATGTTGTCGGCGCTCTTAGCGCTTACCATTTGCGGCTTTGTCACCACTTATGTTGGCGGAGTGACAGGAGGCGTTATTTTGGCTGCAACTGTTAACTGCTCAGCGGCTATTTGTCGCCTGGCCTTTGAGTCGGTTGTGCAAAGCGATGCACCCGATGCAAACCGAGCGCGCGCCTTTGCAGTTTTCGAAACACAAAATCAGCTGGCGTGGGTTCTGGCGGGGTTGCTACCGGTACTTTTTCGCATACCTGGTGATGTAGGTTTTGCACTTATTGGAATTGCAACAGCATTAGGAATGCTGATTTTTATAATGTGGGGTCGGTTTTCTATTCGCATTCAAGGCGGGCGAGCCATAGGCCTGGGGCGTCGACCTCGGCGGGGGTAGGAAGAGCCGATTCACGTGAAAGTACACCGAGAAGCGTGTCGGGTGAACTGCGTTCAATAACCCCAGCAACAAAACTTTTGCCTCGTGATACCACTGCACGCGTATAACGCACGCCTAAGAGGTGCTCTACGAAAATGTCGGCAGGCGATTCTTCAATGCGGCGTCGACGAACGGCTTCTGCAATAGCACCTGCTCCGCCCAAAACTCGTTGAGCCACGGTGTCAACTGTCCAGTCGATAATGCCAACAAGAGTGGCAAGAAGGGCATCGAGTGCGGGCATCATGGCTTCTTGTTCGGGTGAGATAACAGCCCCAAGCATAATTTCAGGCTGCGAAAAAGCATGTTGAAGCGCAGCCATGGGGTTATCGGAGTCGACCTCAAGATGTGTCATGCGCTCAAATGCAGCTGTTGGGTCGGGGCGAAATGCTTTCACATGTTGTTCCACAGACTGCAATAGCCGACGGCGAATATGCGGAACCTGCAGAACTGCATGTGCAGCAAGTTCGTGAATGAGCACCCACATGCGCATGTCGGCACTTGGCAAACTCCAATTTTCTGCAAAGGCATCGATGGTGCCAGGAACAAGTAAGACGGTGTTCTCTGGGCTTCGCGGCAACAGCAGATCGTATTGCCCAAAAGCCTTTTGTGCCAGTTGCCCAATCATGGAGCCCACAGTCATGCCGAGAAGTGAGGGAGCCATCATGCTTGTGAGGTTGCGCATCATCTGCGCCATCGGGTCGGAGTTTTCGAGGTCAAGGTCGGTATGGGCATCAGCATCAACAGACGACGGCTGGCTGAGGGCAACAGCGAGTTCATTGAAAAGTGGTTGATAAGCATTGAGCGTTGACTGGCACCATTGAGATGGAGTGCAGTATTCAAACTTTGCCTGGCTCAACGAGTGTTGTGCTTGGTCGCCAAGCACATCGCCTACATGCATGACGGCAATGGGGATGAGTTGTTCCATTGCGATGCGAGCAGCAGGGTCAACATTGGGCTGACCACCTTCAGTAGAAGTACCCATGAGCGCGAACTGCTGTGCGATATCCCAATTGAGGGGGCCTTGACCGGCCATTGCTTTCATCATGTCGCCAAAAAATGGCAACCCGCCAAAGGGGTTATCGCCCATGCTGTTTTCACCCATAGGGCGATGTTATGCCTCGTCGAAGTGAAACACATGACGCAGAGATGATTGGGAGGAAGAGGTACGCTGAACTTGTGCACGGCCCTGTCGATTCCTCGCTCTGGATCGCGGTCACAAATGAAGATTTGCCTGTAACTGCTGCATACGAATGGAGCATTTTGCCAAGCTGCGGCGCGGTCGTTCTCTTTTCGGGCACAATGCGTAATCATGCTGATGGGCGTGACGAGGTGAAAAAGTTAACGTACGAAGCCTACGAAGAACAGGCCGTTGTTCGCATGCGCGCCATTGCAGAAGAAGCGCAAAAATCATGGACCGGCATTGGAAGAATTGCCATGATCCACCGACTCGGTGACCTTGAGCTAGGCGACAGTGCTGTCATTGTGTGCGTTTCATCGGGTCATCGTCCCGAGGCTTTCGAGGCAGCGCGTTTTTGCATTGATGCTTTGAAGGCTTCTGTTCCTATTTGGAAAAAAGAAGAATGGGCAGGCGGCTCCGACTGGGGAACACGTAGTCAAGACATCGGAAAAGTAACTTCGCCTACAACAGAAAGTGCGCGATAACGCCATGCAAGCAGCAATGTATATTTTCACTTTTCTGGCAGTGTTGTGTGCTGCTGCACTGGGCATCATTCTTTTGCGTGAAAATCGTAAGACAGGAATTTACGATGGCATCGATAATTTCCGACGCCATATTGATGCGTTATCACCCGATGCTCGACGAAATGTTGTGGCTCGTCAAATCAAAAATGACGATTCTGGACAGAGTCGCTCACCACGCTTGTAATACGGCGTACACTAGAAACATCTCATGGCACGCGACCTTGCAATAGACCTTGGCACCGCCAACACCCTTGTATACATGAAGGGCAAGGGCATTGTGCTCAATGAACCATCGGTCATCGCAGTCAACCGTAAAACGGGTGAAGTGCTGGCAACTGGCCATGAAGCATGGAACATGATTGGTCGTACACCGGGGTACATCGTGGCTGTTCGCCCATTACGTGGTGGCGCCATTACCGACTTCGATATCACCGAGCGGATGATTCGATTGTTACTGCAACGTGTTGGTGTCTCGCGTTTTACCCGACCAAAAGTGGTTATTTGTGTGCCATCGGCAATTACGGAAGTAGAACGCCGTGCGGTTACCGACGCCACGCGTCGCGCAGGAGCTTCCGATGCACAGCTCATTGAGCAGCCAATGGCAGCAGCAATTGGCGCCGAGTTGCCCATTGACGAACCTGTGGGAAACATGATCATCGATATTGGTGGCGGAACCAGCGAAACCGCGGTTATTTCTCTTGGCGGCGTGGTTGCCCTAGAGGCAATTCGCGTAGGCAGTTTCGACATCGATGCTGCAATTCAAACCTATGTGCGTCGCGAACACGGAATAGCTATTGGTGAACGCACTGCAGAAGACATTAAAATTCAAATTGGCACGGCTACTCCTATGCCCAATGAACGTGGTGCACAAGTACGTGGGCGCGACCTTGTTACAGGTCTGCCAAAAAATATTATGTTGACCCCAGAAGAAGTGCGTTTCGCCATCGATGAAGTGGTGTCTCAAATTGTGAACTCGGTAACGCGCTGCTTATCTAAAGTGCCGCCAGAAATGGCGCAAGATTTTCTGCAGCGGGGCATGTACCTAGTAGGTGGTGGTGGGCTGTTGCGCGGTCTTGCACAACGTATTGAAAAAGAAACCGACGTTCCCGTACGAATGTCACCGATGCCACTGGAAGCAGTGGTGTTGGGTGCGGGTCACTGCGTAGAGAACTATCAAGTGCTGCGCAGTATGTTCATGGGCGCTCGCCGCTAATACTTAGCCTTGAACAAGTTGTAGAACTTTGCCATCCAAGGTGAGTACAAAAACTTTTCCCTGAGTAGTGCTTCGTACGGCAGTAATTGATCCAACATCACGCTGCATGATGGTTTGTTTTTGCGTGGTTTCACCAGACACCCAAATTGCAGTCACTCGTCCGCTGCAGTAGTCACCAAAAATAAACCAGTCTTTCCAAGCAGGTAGTTGCGGGTCGCGAACTCGCGTACCGCCGGAAATAGAGCAACCTGCATCTCCGTGTTTGTAAGTAAAAACAGGCTTTTGATGAGGTTGTGCGGGTTCGTCTTCATTGAAGCGGGTGTTGGCTTCCCAGGCGCTCCAACCGAAACTGATGTTTTTGCCGGCGCCTTTTGATGCCCAGGCAACGTTCACTTCTTCCCACATATTTTGCCCGACATCTGCAATCCATAAATTATTCGCAGAGTCAAACTCGAAACGCCATGGGTTGCGCAGCCCGCGCGACCACACCTTGAGGTCATTTGCCTTTTCATTTTTTGCGGTGGGCGAGAGCGAAAGAATCTTTCCTAACGGAGAGCTTGTTTGTAGTGCCACGCGTTGCGGGTCTCCACCAGAGCCACCATCACCCGTACCAACGTAAAGGCGACCTTCTGGACCGAAAGCAAGCCCGCCACCGTTGTGGTTGGCATACGGCTGTTTCACCGTGAGCAACAGGGTGCGCGTGGAAACATTTGCAGTGTTGGCTGCGCTCATTGCATAGCGAACTACTTCTGTATTTCCTTGCTGGTTGGTGTAGTTGACATACAAATATTTGCCATTCGGATGAAACACAATGCCAAGAAGTCCGCGTTCACCACTTGCCGATGTGTATTTCCTCAGGTCTAAAGCAGTAGTTTTCTTGCCTTTGATAATTCGTTGTACAACCCCATCTTGCTCTGCAATGTACAAAGCAGAGTCGTTGATGCGTGTAGCAATATCAACCGGCAATTTCGCTTGAGCCACAAGAACAAGTTTGGTGCTGTTTGCGCTAGCTAAAACTGGCAACACACTCAGTAGGCATGTGGCACTCAGCAGTACACCGACGAGGAGCAGTTTTTTATGCATCGTGGTTGATGCGTATGAGTCCTTCTTGAATGACAGTCACAGCGAGTTCGCCACTAGCAGTGTAAATAGAGCCACCAGCAAGGCCTCGTGCATTTGATGTTGAAATGGAGTACTGGTCGTAGAGCATCCATTCATCGGCGCGGAACGGGCGGTGAAACCACATGGCATGGTCGAGGCTTGCCATTTGTACTCCCTTGGAGTTCCATGAAAGTCCATGAGGCAACAAGGTGGTGTCGAGCAGTGTGAAGTCGCTCGCGTATGTAGCAATACACGTGTGTAAAACCTGGTCATCGGGAAGTCGTCCGTCTGCACGCATCCAAACTCGTTGTCCGAGCGAGGGGTTCCCTTCACGAGCAAATGGGTCAGAGTCGACATAGCGCAGGTCGATAGGGCGCGGACGGTCGTACCACTCGCCGATGATGTCTTTATATGGAGCCATGCGCTCTTTGAAGTCGGGGAGTGTCTCTGGGTCTGGTACGCCCGATGGACCCTTAATTTGATGTTCGGCGCCAGGCTCAACGGTGTGAAACGAAGCCTGCAAGTTGAAAATAACTTTGCCATGCTGAATGGCAACCACGCGGCGGGTGGTGAAACTGCGTCCATCGCGGAGGCGGTCTACCTCATACAAAATAGGTTTGCCAGGGTCGCCGGGCCGCAAGAAATATGCATGGAGCGAATGAACTTGGCGGTCGGTTTCATCAACAGTGCGAGCGGCAGCAACAAGAGCCTGGCCAGCAACTTGCCCACCAAAGACACGTTGGCGGTTTTCATCGGGTGATTTTCCGCGAAAGATATTGACCTCAATGGGTTCAAGATCCAAGAGATCGACAAGGTCATTGAGTGAAGAATTCATGTTCCTCTATGTTGCCACTTTTTGGGGTAAAAAACTCTGCTCATTTCCGAGAATTCACCTCTCGCGATGCTGATCTACAGTAGGTACTTATGGAAAACACTCAAACTTCATTTCCCAAAGGGTTCCTGTGGGGCACTGCCACAGCAGCGCATCAAGTGGAGGGAAACAACACCAATAACGATTGGTGGGAGTGGGAACACCGTGCCGATACGCCATGTAAAGAACCGAGTGGCGATTGTTGCGACCAGTATCACTTGTACCCAAATGACATCAAGCTCATCGCTGATCTTGGTTTGCAGGCATATCGCTTCAGCATCGAGTGGTCGCGTGTAGAGCCAGCCGAAGGTGAGTTTTCACAGGCTGCTTTGCAGCATTACAAACGTGTTATTGCCTCGTGTTGGGAAAATGGGATACAGCCCATTGTGACATTGCATCACTTCACAACACCACTGTGGGTTGCTGCTCAAGGTGGGTGGGAAAACCCTCGCACTGCAGATCTCTTTGCTCGTTACAGCGCAAAAGTTGCACAATTTATGGGCAGTGATGTTGCGCGTTGGTGCACTATCAACGAACCAAACATGGTTTCCACCATTGGGTATCTCATTGGGCAATTTCCTCCTGGCAAACGCAGTAGATCATCAAGAGATACCGTCAACGCAGTTTTTTGTGATGCCCATATCAAGTCGCGCGATGCAGTGAAATCTATTTCGTCGGCTCCCATTGGTCTCACGCTGGCAATGGTGGAATTCCAAGTTGATGAACAATCTGAAAACCCAGATGAAATTGCAATGGCTCATGCAAAGCGTCAACAAGGTTTTGATGGCCTCGAAACCTGTTTTCTTGAAGCCGCTATTGGTGATGATTTTTTTGGTGTTCAAACCTATACGCGCGAAAGATTTAACGCGCAGGGTCGAATGAAACCAGACCCTGATGCCCGACTCACCATCATGGGCTATGAGTACTACCCACAAGCTTTAGAGGCCACCATTCGTCGTGCCTATGCTGAAACACGAGGTGTGCCCATCATGGTCACTGAAAATGGCATTGCGGTAGTGAATGACCAAGAACGTGTTGAATACGTTAATGATGCGCTGCGCTGTGTTTTGCGCTGCATTGCTGATGGCATCCCGGTTGAGGGGTACATGTATTGGAGCTTGCTCGATAATTTTGAATGGGCCTATGGATATGGGCCGACCTTTGGACTCGTTGGGGTGAATCGGGAAACGCAAGAGCGGCACATCAAACCAAGTGCTCGTTGGCTGGGTAATGTTGCCCGAGCAAATGCACTTTTGCCTCTCGCGTAGTACCAAAAACGGGCTACCATTTCGTCTGTGTCATTACTTCCTTTAAACCCAGATCAGCTCTTGTCCACCACGCGCGCAGTACGTAAGCGTCTCGATTTCTCCAAGCCTGTTCCCGATGAGCTCATCCGTGAGTGTGCAACTGCTGCCATGCAGTCACCTTCGGGCAGCAACATGATGACCATGGGGTTCATTGTGGTGAAAGATGCCGCCAAGCGAAAAGCAGTGGGCGATGTGTACCAACAGTGCTATTCCATGTACAAATCAATGGACGGCGTGTACATCGGTTCCATCGATAAGGGCGAAGCCAGTGCAAATGATCAGCAAAAGCGTTCTGCAGACTCAGCCGACTTCTTAGGTGAGCACATGGGCGATGCACCAGCACTCATCATTGGTTGCACACAAGGAGCTCGCCTCGATGGTGCTCCAGCAATGATGTCGGCGTCGATGCTTGGCAACATTTTGCCCGGCATGTGGTCGTTCATGTTGGCAGCACGTGCGCGTGGGCTTGGTACCGCGTGGACCACTGTGCATCTCATGATGGAACAACAAGTTGCCGACATTTTAGATATTCCTTTCGACACCGTGCAGCAAGTGTGCTTGTCGCCATTGGCCTACACCAAGGGAACCGATTTCAAAGCAGCTGCACGTCCAGCAGTCGACAGCATCTTGCACTGGGACCGTTGGTAATTCACGCCAATCTGCGTCGTCATGCAGTGGCGGCAAAGGGGTTCATGCCAGAAGAAGAGGGCGATGCGTTATATGACGCTGCGGTTTCTCTTGCTTCTGACCTTGCGCATGCGCCCATGCTTGAAGTGGGGTCGTATTGCGGCAGGTCAACAATTTGGTTAGGTGCTGCGGCTCGTGAAAATAAGAGTGTTCTTTTTGCTGTCGATCATCATCAAGGTAGCGAAGAGAACCAGCCAGGTTGGGAGTCGCACGATGTCGTATTGGTCGATGCACATACAGGCAGGCTCAATACTTTGCCAACATTCCAGCGAACCATCACCGATGCTGAACTGAATGATGTTGTTATTGCAGTAGTAGGGCATTCACCTACCGTTGCTCAAAGTTGGACAACCCCGTTGAGCTTTTTATTTATTGATGGCGGCCACGGTGTTGAACCTGCACGTGCCGACTATGCGTATTGGACGCCGCACGTGATGCTGGGTGGTTTGTTGGCAATTCACGATGTGTTTCCCAACCCGGCCGACGGCGGTCGCCCGCCGTATGAAGATATTTACTTGCCCGCAGTCGCAAGTGGAAAATTTGTTGAAGTCAGCGCAACGGGAAGTTTGCGAGTTTTACAGCGACAATAGATTTTGTTTTTTAATCGGAAAAACTGTCGTGCATGAAAAGTCGAGCACCCGGTGAAGTATTAGCAATTGCATCGGCAGCCAAGATGATTGCGGCACCCGTGTACGCCGTGCATTCATTTTCAGGAAATGAAATGAGTTGTGGGTGCACAATTCCCGTGAGGTAAGACCCGTCGGCGGTGCGATGTGGACGAGTCCACTGCAAAAGTTTTTTCGCTGTGTCTAAATCGCCAATGGCGGCATAAGACAATGAGCATTCTGCAGTTTCAGCTGCGGTGACCCACGGTTCGTCGCTCACACAGCGCACTCCAAGACCTTCCATCACAAAAGTGTCGTAAAGCATTGCGAGGCGATCTTTTGCTTGAACAGACTCTTTTGCGCCGGTGAGAATGGGGTAGTACCAGTCCATAGCAAAGCGTTCTTTTGGTTCAAAAGCAATGAGGTTGGAACGCACGACGTCATCAATGGCATCGGCAGCGCGCAAATAAATATCGGCGTGGTCATCGAGAAGTGCAGCGACCATTGCGCCACACCGCAACGAATGTCGAATAGAGCACGACCCAGTGAGGAGTGCATAGTCCCACGGGGATTCGTCAACTTCTTTGGCCCAGAAAATTGTTCCGTCGGGACGCCGCATAGACAAGACCCACTGCAGCGCAGCTTTTGCTGTTGGCCACAATGAATGCAAGGTCTTTTTATCGCCAGTGCAGAGCCAGTGATGCCAGAGTCCTGCAGCCATATATGCGCACACATTGGTATCGAGTTTTGCTTCTTTCACACTTCCATCGGAGTGGTAGTAGTTGTGCCAAGAGCCATCGCTGCGCTGAACATCGGCAAGCCATTCGTATGCATGGCGTGCTTCGTGATGCAACCCGAGGGTGTCGAGTGCCATCGCAGTTTCCACGTGATTCCATGGGTCGCAGTGCCCGCCAGTATTCCAAGGAATCATTCCGCTGGGAAGCTGGAGGGTTGCAATTGATGCCGCAGTTTGTGCGAGTTCATCATGCGAGATGACGCCGGGGATATTGATGGTGTGATTCATAATGCCCGCGCATGATCATGTGATTTTTGGGAGTACACCACGTAGCTCTTCCCAAGAATGGGGCTCAGAATTCGTTCTGCATATTTGGTAGATGTAGGACGTTTCATGATGTCCCACTCAAGAAATTTCTTGTAAGCCTGCACGGCTCTGTGTTCTTCGTTGCGTGGTCCAACAGCGCAGCGCAGCCACCAATATGGGCTATGCAAAGCATGTGCATGGTGTTGACTTTTGATGGTGAGTCCGGCTGTGCGTAGTTTCGCTTTCAATTCAGTTGCACTGTAAATACGAACATGGCCACCCACCGATTTTGGTGCGTAGTACTCGTCGGAGAGCATCCAGTTAATTTTCTCTGGCCACCAAGTAGGAACGGTGACGCCAAGTATTCCGCCTGGCTTCAGCACGCGGTACAACTCGGCAATTGCTGCCGTATCGGCATGAATGTGTTCAAGTACTTCCGACGTAACGATGCGGTCAAATGTGTTGTCGGCAAAAGGAAGCCGAGTTGCATCACCGCGCAGGCATGCAATGAATTGATCGGCTGAAATTTCACCAGCTTCTGCCATCGCGGCAAAAGTATTGCGAGTAGCGACCACTTCGTCTGATGCGTAGTCGAGAGCAACTACTTTTGCACCCAAGCGAGCAGCTTCAAATGCGTGTCGACCAAAACCTGCGCCAGCATCGAGAAAAAGATGACCTGGTTGCAATTGAAGCTCAGAGAATTTCAGGGTAAGCATTTTTAGTTACCACTTCGTCGTCTGATGCGGTTGTGTGGCATGTCAAGTACTTCACGGTATTGCTCAACGGTGAGTTGTGCACAATGTTTCCAACTCCATCTGCTTGCAACGCGTTCACGACCTGCAAGACCAATGCGCTCACGCAATGTCGCGTCGTCGAGCCCACGTCGAATTGCTGCAGCTAGAGCGTCGGCATCGCCTGCCGGGCACTGCAGTACGGTCTCGCCATTTGTACCTGTGACTTCAGGAAGCGCACCACCGTCGGTAGCAACAAGGCAAATTCCTGTGCTCATTGCTTCAATTGCGGGAAGGCTAAAGCCTTCATAGAGGCTCGGAACCACGGCAAGCTCAGCCTCTGCATACAGTTCCACAATTCGTTCATCGCTCACGCCAGACACGAAGTCAATAGCATCGGTCAGGCCTAGAGAAGTAATGAGGTCGGCGCTGTGGCCAGCTTTTGGTTTTCCAATAATGGTAAGTCGTACATCGCGTTCTGTGCGGAGCTTCGCAAGTGCTTCTAATAAGTACGAGAGACCCTTCAGCGCAACGTCGGCAGATGCAGTGGTAATGAGTTGACCGGGTTTGCGCTGCACTTCAGGAAGGGGACGAAATAATTCAGGGTCAACACCAACCGGCACAAGACGCATGCGGTCTTTACTTACACCCATATCGGTATGGATGTCGTTGATGGAGTTTTCGCTCACCACAACAATGCGTGGCATTTTGGAAGCAACCTTGCCTTGCATTTCCACAAATGAATACCAGCGGCCAATGCCGAATCGTTTGTAACGACTCTTCGTGTGGCTCATCTCTAATTTGCGATCTTTAGTGATGGGGTGATGCAGAGTGACGATGGTGGGAATGATTTTTTCTATTTTGAGAATGTCGGTACCCAAGCACTGGTTGTCGTGCACCAAGTCGAAATCATTCACTCGTTTTTTCAGTTCGCGGTATGCGCGCATGCTGAAAGCCTTTGGTTCTCCAAAAGTGCCTTTAAGAAACTGCGCGGCCTCAACGATGTTGGGAAGGTTGTTGAGCTCCCAGTAAGCCGGGAAACGACCGGGGTACTGGTCGTTGAAAATATCGAGGCTGGGTAACTGATGAAGGGCAACTCGGGGGTCGAGAATGGGGTACGGCTGCCCGCCAAATACTTCAACATGGTGCCCGAGGTCGGCCAAAGCCTTGGTGAGGTGACGCGTGTATACGCCTTGTCCACCAACGTGGGGCTTGCCACGGTAGGTGAGATATGCAATGCGTAGAGGGCCATGGGGGTCGGCCGAAAGGTTCATAGGCGGGTCATGCTACCGCCTGGTAGATGTCCTCAGCCTGAGGTCTGCATTCGGCCTTTTTGCTGATGGCGAAAAAAGAGCAGAGCCAAGGCAATGAGGAGGGAAATGATGATTGGTGAATCGCCTAGATGGGAGTACCAGGTTCGCCCTGTACGTAGCTCAATGTCGGCTATTTCAATGCGACGCTCACTTACCTTTGAGCGTTGTGAAACTTTTCCACTCGGAGAAATAAATGCAGAGAAACCCGTGGGCGCCACTTGCACAACAGTGCGCCCAAACTCAATAGCACGTAATTGTGACGATGCAATTTGTTGAGATTGCAAAAGTGTTCCTCGATATGAAGAGCCGTTGGTGGGGTTCTTAATGATTGATGCCCCACGTTCAACTCCTTCGTTCACGCGGCCTCCAAAAAATATTTCCCAGGAAATTGGAGTTGCAAATGAAACAGATGAAAGAGTTTCACCGCTAATAGTGGGATGAGAAAGCGGAATAACGCTAATTGCTGGTGTCTTACCTTTAATTGCATCGAGACGCACTTGGTGAACAGGTGCACCGATGGATTCTAAAAAACCTCGCATGGGAATAAATTCGCCGAAGGGAACGCGCCGTACTTTTTCATAACGGTCAATGATGTCGCCTGCAGGAGTAACAACAACTTGTGCATTAGCGAAATTGTCGGGCGGCACATCGTCGGTGACGCCAATTGAAATTGGGGCATTGAGCCGTTTTGCTTCTTGAGCAATTTCCTTAGCTTCACGCGAATTGCTGAAGGTAGGTACGTCGACAACGTTTTCTGGCCATATCACCACATCAATTTTCTGATCGAGCGTCAGCATTTGCGTCGCTGTGAGGTGGCGTAAAACAACATCACGTGGGCTGGTGTTTGCGGCCCGCGTCCCTTGTGGGCCACCCCCTTGAACGTAGGCAATACGCAGTTTCGTATTGCCGGGTAAGTTCTCTCCTGTGGGCGCAATTGCAAGAAGGAGCACGCCTGCAGCAATGCAGGGTATGACAAGTCGAAATCGGGAGAAAAGAATGACAGCAAACTGCCAAGTCAGATACGACACAAGCAGTGCACCACCAATACGACCAAAACTCGCAAACCAAGTATTTGATTGTGTCATCGCAAGAGTTGCTATTGGAACACCACCAAAGGGCCAAGAAAAACGCAGAGCTTCAACGAGCACATGCGCTATGGGTTGTAGGAAGCGTCGTGGTTCTCTGCCGAAGATCAATAGTTCAGCAACACCATGCAGACACGAAAAAAAGATCACGGTGAAGAAGTAGCCAGGAATCGAGATGTACCAGATCCATGCCAAAGTGGGCAGAAACCATCCGAGCCCCAAAGAGAAGCCTGCGAAAAAAGCTTGTTTCCCCGATGCACTTTTTTGCGAGACCTTATGGAAAATGCCTAGCCCGATGAAGGCAAAGGCCCACCAACCCCAGGGTGGCATTGCAAACGCAATACATAAGCCAGCAAGAATGCTGCGATAGCGAATAAATTGCACAGGCGTTTTCATTGGATACTCGAAATAATTTTCTGGGCACTCACTACGCCTTGCTGCACGCATGACGGAACGCCAATTCCTCTGAAACTCGCTCCTGCTAAGAGCACATGTGGCATTTTTTCGGCTAAGTGTTTTTCCAGATGCTCAACATGGGCAATATGGTGCGGGCGATACTGGGGAAAGCTATCTTTCCACCGGGTAATTCGCAGTGCTGTTGGTTCAAGATCAACGAGAAGATGGCGCTTGATATCGGCAAGAACGAAGGAAGTTAATTCTTCATCGGAATGCTCGTGTAGGGGCATTCCATCTCTACCAAGTGACACACGCAGAATTGCTGAATCAGTGGTGTCCAAGTGCGCCCATTTTTGAGACGCAAAGGAAACCGCTGTAATAAACCTTTGCTCAGGCTTCGGCACTAAGTATCCGCTACCGGTGGCCGTTGGCGGAAGAGATGCTTTGGGCACCGCAAGTGCAACCATGACTACAGAAGCGTGTGCACTTTGCGCAAGGAGTTGTGAAATTTGTGGCGCTGATTCTGCAAAAAAGCCAGCTGAGTGTTTGGCAGGAGAGCACACAACAACGTGGTTGGCTGTAAGGGTCTCACTCGCGCCATTTGCTGTGAAGTGAACAGAGTATTTTCCATCGCTTGAAGCGGGCTCGACCGAAGAAACGTGCGCGTTCAGGCAAATGGTGCCACCAAGTTTCTCGACGGCCTCTTGAGTTGCCTTAATTAAGGCACCCATGCCGGTGAGCGGAGCCCCAAAAATAGGAGTAGCAGCAACATCGGCAGTGGGTTTCGGCATGCGCCGAGCAGTGAGTAAAACACTGCGACTGCTTGCTGCGAGAGCACTCAATTGCGGAACCATCTCGAGTGAAAAGTGATCGGTATCGGCTGCGTAGATGCTGCCCACAAGGGGGTCAATGAGCATGTTATGTACTTCATTGCCAAAGCGCCGACGCATGTAAGTACCAATGGAGTCGCTTGCAATAGAGGTGTGTGGCAGCACCAGGTCGAGTGCAGCACGTATTTTCCCTAGAGGTGAAATCAGCCGTGAAGTAGCGAGAGAGGAAAGTTGTGTAGGTACACCAAGCAGGAGTCCGGCAGGTAGGCGATGTAAACCATTGCGCCATACAGAAGCGTGCCCAGATGATGGTGAAGTGAGTTGGCTACCCAGCCCGACATCGTTTGCTAGTTGAGCAGCAAAGGGCACACGTAATAGAAATGCATCGGCACCTTCATCGACATGAGGCAGACCTGCAAAAGGAGATGTACGAATAACACCGCCTGTTGTGGGTTGAGATTCAAGAAGCGTGATTCGCAGGTGTGGCGCTGCAGTGAGAAGTGAATGAGCACAAGACAGGCCGGTAATACCAGCGCCAATAATGACTACATGATGTTCTGCAGAGACGGATTCTTCTGGCATTTTGCCTTAATTCATTGGTTGGCTGCATGCACGCGGTGAGCGAGTGCATTCATTATTGCACCATTGTCATTCACACATTCTGTTCGCGCAAATGCGAGCCCGTGTTGCTGAGCGCGATGCAAGGCTTCAATATCGAGGTCAAAAAGTACTTCAAGGTGATCTGCCACAAAGCCACATGCACTGACGAGTACACCTGCGGCAGGAGTTGTTTGTGCAGCGAGTGCATCGATGACGTCAAGAATGTCGGGACCAATCCAAGGCTCTGGGGTGCGACCAGCAGATTGCCAAGCAATTGACCACTGAGTATTTTCTTGGAGTCCTAGTTTTGCTGCAACTGCAACAGCGGTTGACCGTAACTCGGCGGGGTATGGGTCGCCGGCGTCAATAATGCGTTGAGGAAGCGAATGGGCAGTGAAGAGCACATGAGTGGCGGCCGGCATTGATGCCAACTTCGCAGACATGTCGGCTGCGAGAAATTCAACGAATGCCTCTTCGGTCGCCCAGCTTGTTATGCCCGTAACAGAAATGCCGTGAGGTGTTGCTGCTTCTGTTGCACGACCGATGTATTGGCCAATACTGAAAGAAGAATAATGTGGGGCAAGTACCAGTGCGATAATTTTCGTGAAACCTTCAGTTGCAAGTTGTTGTACTGCATCTTCAATCATTGGAGCAGCGTGTTTCAGACCTAAAGCAACGTGATAAGTGTCTGGAGCGATGTTGTTCAGAGCTGTCTGCAACGCATCACGTTGAGATTCGGTGAGCGCAGCAAGGGGCGACAAGCCACCAATGGCCTCATAGCGTGCGGTGAGGCCGCTCAGTTGTTCATCGGTGGGTACGCGACCTCTTCGAATATCGGTGTAGTAGGGCAAAATTTCTTCACGACTACGTGGGGTTCCATATGCCATGAGAAGAACTGCTGTTTTTGTGTTGCTCATTGCGCTGTCCTTTCATGAACATGTTGCACGATTGCGTGGAGAACATCGGGGTTGCACTGCGGCGTAACACCATGACCGAGGTTGAAAATATGACCTGGGTGTTGCGCGTTGCTCGCAAGAACTTCATCTGCTGCCGCAAGTGCTGGTTCCACGCCTTCAAGGACACGATCGGTATTCAAGTTTCCTTGGAGCACAACATTTGCCCCAAGTCGTTCACGTACGGCTTGAAGAGTAGTAGTCGCGTCGATACCCATTATGGAGGCACCTGCTTCGTGCATTGCCTCAAGCAAGTGTGAACAATTCACTCCAAAATGAATGCCAGCTACTTCTGGGTGCAATCGAGATAATTCGGTAAATACATTTTTGGTGTGCGGAAGCACATATTTCCTGTAATCGTCAACTGTTAACGCGCCTACCCAGCTATCAAAAATTTGAAATGCTTGTGCGCCGTGTTGAATTTGTGCAGAAACGAGCGCAATAGCGTGTTGCGTGAGTCTTTCCATCACGCTGTGCCACAACACGTTGTTGCCGCGCATCATTGCAAAAGAGTTTTCGTAAGTTCTGCTTGGCCTTCCTTCAATGAGGTAGCTAGCAACGGTAAACGGGGCACCGGCAAAACCAAGAAGCGGTACTTCAAGTTCTTTCACCAACATGTCAATTGTTTCCATCACGTAGTGCATGTCTGTTTCGGGTTCAAGAGCACGTAGTCGAGCCAGGTCGTCGTTGGTGCGCAGGGGAGTAGGGGCCACAGGGCCGGTACCAGGGGCTACGTCGATGCCGAAACCAACGGCATGTGAAGAAACAACGATGTCGCTGTAAAGAACTGCTGCGTCGACGCCGTATCGCCGCACGGGCTGCAATGTAAATTCTGCAGCGAGCTCGGGGTTTTTAATGGCATCTAAAATGCTTCCTTCGCCACGCAAGGCTCGGTACTCGGGAAGGCTGCGACCAGCCTGACGCATAAACCACACAGGGGTGTGCGATGCGCGCTCGCCACGGGCGGCTGCGAGAAACGGAGAAGGGGCCTCAATTGCCCTATCGGGTTGACCAGAATGAGGTTGCACCTCGACAGGCTACCTGCGTTGTTGTTGCGTACGAAGTTGAGCTTCAATGCGAGCAATACGGGTATGGGCCTCTGGATGAGACGAAAAGATCTTCTCGTGCCATTGCTTTTTTGCCAAGTGCAGCTTGCGGGAATCATGTTGCGAATTCTCGTGGCTAAAAGTGAATCGAGAAAGTGCTGCGGACAACTGTTTCCCAAAGCCAAGTGACACTGCGCGTGCGTCGGCCTGAAACTCGGCGTTTTTCCCCACGATGTTGTTTAAAAGGTGGGCACTCACGAGTGATGCTTGAAATATCCATGCAGTTGCAGCAAATAAAGAAGTGATTATTTTGCTCGGTACACGGAAATATTGATGACGTTGCACGAGATATTTTTCAATACGAAGTGCTGTTCCCTGTAAGAAAAATCCCAGACGCGCGCACGCAATGATGGGCAAACTGAACCATTGCCCTATTGATAATGCAACGGTATGAGCGCCAAGGTGGTGACTCATTTCATGGGCTACTACGCCAGTGAGTTCAGCATCGCTGAGATGTTGCACGGCATATGAACTGACAACAAGTATGTGTCCACCACAAGCGAAGGCGTTGATGTCGCTGCTCTCGTCGATTGCAACAATGAATCGCGGGGTATGCAGCCGAGCACTTTGGGCAACAATTTTTATTATTGGTGCAAGTCGTTCCATTTCCTGGGTATTCGGCATGCGAGTACCCAGGAGTCGCACTACTAAAAGACGCTGCGCAGGAAGAAAAAACATGAGACCGGCACCAAGCGCAACAACACAATGGAAAACGAAAAAATTCACCGAAAAAATAAGTGAGAAACACCACCAGAAAAATGACGTAGAAACAATCCAGGCCGGAAGAAGTGCAATGACAGGAATAACGGCACTGAAGGCAGATGATTCCACCGATTTCCTTCGTTGCCGCATAGTTCTAGGCTAGACACGAAGGCGAGCCAATCATCGGAACGATCTACACTGTGGGCATGGCAACTCATGAGGTAATGGCTGGTGCAGAAGCGTGGTCTCATCAAGGAACTCTCACCACAGGTGTTTTGGTGGTGCATGGTTTCACGGGTAACCCTGGTTCAATGCGGGGTCTCGCTGAGGCATGTGCTTCGGCCGGCTTTCATGTAGAGATGCCTCGACTCGCTGGGCACGGAACCGACATTGAAGACATGTTGCCCACAACGTGGAGCGATTGGTTGCGTGATGCCGATACTGCATACGCCATGTTGGCGTTACGTGTGGAAAAAGTGGTGGTCATGGGTTTGTCGATGGGTGGAACACTTACCTTGTGGCTTGCCGCACTACACCCCAACATCGCGGGCATTGTTTGCGTGAACCCTGCTACTCAGGCAATGCCTGATGAAATAGTGAGTGCTATTGAAGGCATGTTGACAGAGGGCACTGAGGTGATTCCAGGTATTGGTAGCGATATTGCCGACCCCGACACAACGGAAAACGCGTATCCAGGCACTCCCATTCGTCCGCTGCTCTCGTTCATTGCCGATGGTTTAAAACCACTTGCCCAGCGGTTACCAGAAGCAAAAGTGCCGTTGTTGCTCTTCACCTCAACGCAAGACCACGTGGTGAGCCCGGCCGATAGCGATTTCATTGTCGCAACATATGGCGGGGCAGTTGAACAAGTGAAATTAGAACGCAGTTATCACGTTGCCACTCAAGACTTCGATAAGCAAATCATTTTTGAAGGCGCAGTCAATTTCACTTTTGCTGTAGCGGAAAGTTAACTCAATGCCACACCTGTATATATGGGCAAGTATCCCGAGCCCCTCGACGGGAACGTTGAACCTAGGGCCTGTGCGTATGAATGCTTATGGTCTCATGATTGCGCTTGGCGTAGTGGTCGCTGTGTGGCTGATAGGTAAACGTGTTGAGGCTCGTGGCGTTGGCACGAGTGAAGACATTAGTTCCATTGCAATGTGGGCAGTTCCTGCTGGCGTTATTGGTGCTCGGCTGTATCACGTAGTCACCGATTGGTCACGCTTCTCTAATAACTATGGCGACATTGTGAAGGTATGGCAAGGCGGCCTTGGCATATGGGGTGGCATTGCGCTTGGTGTAGTTGTGGGTATGTGGGCAACTCACCGCAAGGGTTTGCCCGTACTACTCGTTGTTACTTGCGCTGCGCCCGCGTTAGCAATTGGTCAAGCAATTGGTCGTTGGGGCAACTGGTTCAACCAGGAACTTTTTGGCAAAGCAACCACATTGCCGTGGGGCCTTGAAATTAGCGCCGAGAAAACGATGAGCACTGGTTTTCCTGTGGGTACTACTTTTCATCCAACATTTCTTTACGAGTCACTCGGGTGTGCACTTTTGTGCTTCGTGTTGCTTGCTCTCGATAAGAGAATCCCGTTGCGACCCGGGCGACTCTTTTTTGTGTACTGCGCGGGGTACACCTTGATGCGCTTTTTCATTGAAGGACTGCGTATTGATGATGCTCATCATGTGGGTGGATTGCGGCTCAATCAGTGGGTTTCTTTGACAGTCTTTGTCATTTCCATTGGCTTTTTGGTGAATGAGGCGCTCTGGTATCGGCGTAGTGAACCTGACCCGTCTAACGTTCTTCCTTATGGCGACCTCCAATAACTCTGCAGTAAACGACACAGTCCTTCTCTCTCACCCTGCTCCGGGCGTCGCGTTACTCACCTTGAATCGTCCCGACCGGTTGAATGCCTGGAACGGCGATATAGCTGTGCGCTATTTCGAATTAATGGACGAGTGCGTAGCAAATGATGAAGTGCGCGTTCTTGTTGTAACAGGTGCGGGAAAAGGTTTCTGCGCAGGTGCAGACATGAACCGATTAAAAGCAATGGGTGATGCGCCAGGGAATCCCGCTACAAAAGCAGAAGCATTGAGTCCACTGCGATTGCCTTCATATACAACGACCATCCCTAAGCCGGTGATAGCTGCCATTAACGGCGCATGTGCCGGTGTCGGTCTTGTTCAGGCGTTGACCTGTGATATTCGATTTGCTGCTGCTGGGGCAAAGTTCACCACTGCTTTTGGGCGCCGAGGGCTCATTGCGGAATACGGAATTAGTTGGTTATTGCCACGCTTGGTAGGAACAGCAAATGCACTTGATGTGTTGTTGAGCGGTCGCGTGTTCCTTGCAGAAGAAGCGCATCAAATGGGGTTGATCAATGGAGTCGTTCCTGGCGACCATTTGCTAGACCATGTCATTGCCTACGCCAGTGACTTGGCTTCAAATGTTTCACCCGCATCAATGAAAGTGATGAAGGAACAGGTGTATGCAGATGCCACACAACCACTGAGTTCTTCTGAGCAACGGTCTCTTATTTTGATGGAAGAATCAAAGTTGCGGCCCGATTTCAAAGAGGGAGTCGCCAGTTTCATGGAGAAGCGACCTCCTCAATTTGCTCCCGTTACTCGGTAGCATTCACTCTTGTGTCTGAACGTCTCTCTGCCGCCGATGTAGCCAAAGTTGCACGTATGGCGCGCCTCAATATTTCAGCCGCCGATGTAGAGCGTTATACGCAACAACTCGATGGCATGCTCGATCATTTCGCCGACATCGACAACTTGCAACTTGCCGATGTTCAGCCCATGACCCAGCCGTTCCCCCTCGTCAACGTGTTGCGTGCCGATGTTGAACAGCCTTGCCTCGACCGCGAAGAAGTACTTGGCGTGGCACCTGCTGCCGAACAAGGTCGCTTCCGCGTTCCACCATCTGGAGGCGAAGATGAGTAACTTCACTTCAGCTACTTCTATTGCTCAAAATGTTGCAAGTGGCGCACAGTCAGCTGCATCTGTTGTTGAAGAGCATCTGCAACGCATTAGTCAACGCGAAGAAGAAGTGCATGCCTTTAACTTGGTCACAAGTACAGAAGCTCGCGAGCGCGCGGCAGACCTCGATGCACGCATTGCCCGCGGCGAAAATGTTGGGCCACTTGCCGGTGTTCCTATTGCACTCAAAGACAACATGTGTACTCGTGGCATTCCCACAACATGCTCGTCAAAAATTCTTGAAGGTTGGAAGCCCCCGTACAACGCCACCGTTGTCGACAAGCTTTTTGCGGCCGGTGCAGTGTTCGTTGGTAAAACAAACCTCGACGAATTCGCAATGGGTTCCAGTACAGAAAACTCTGCATTCGGCCCTACGCGTAACCCGCTCGACACTTCGCGCGTTCCTGGTGGAAGCAGCGGCGGTAGTGCTGCTGCAGTAGCTGCAGGTTTTGCAGCAGTTTCTCTTGGTAGCGATACTGGCGGAAGCATTCGTCAACCAGCTGCACTATGCGGAGTTGTTGGCGTGAAGCCAACCTACGGTTTAGTGAGCCGTTACGGGTTAGTTGCTTTTGCGAGCAGCCTCGACCAAATTGGTCCGTTCTCGCACAGCGTTGCCGATGCAGCATTGCTTACCGAAATCATTGCCGGGTACGACCCCATGGATTCCACAAGTATTCCCAAGCCTGCTCCTTCTTTAGTGTCGGTTCTTGGCCGTGGGGTGGAAGGAATGCGCATTGGTCGCGTTGCCGACTTGCCCGAAGGCGCCGATGCCGATGTGCTTGCTCGCCTCGATGCAGCATTTGTTGCGCTGGAAAAAGCTGGTGCCACCATTGTCGATGTCAAGCTTCCTTCGTTGTCGTATGCGCTCACTGCGTATTACCTCATTGCGCCGGCAGAAGCGAGCAGCAACCTTGCTCGTTACGACGGCGTACGTTATGGCAATCGTGTTGCAGCAAATGACATGAACACCATGTATGCCGATACACGTGCGGCAGGTTTTGGCGATGAAGTAAAGCGCCGCATCATGCTCGGAACATATGCGCTGTCGGCTGGTTATTACGACGCTTATTACGGCAAAGCCTTAAAAGTGCGTCGCCTCATTTCCGACGACTTTGCGGCGGCCTACGTAAACGCCGATGTTATTTTGACCCCTACGTCACCCACGGTCGCCTTCCCATTTGGCGCAAAAACCGATGACCCTCTCACCATGTATCTCTGCGATATTTTCACTATCCCTACTAACTTGGCTGGGCACCCTGCAATGAGCGTGCCATTTGGAACAGGTCAAGCAAACATGCCAGTAGGCGTGCAAATTTTGGCGCCAACTTTGGGCGAGGAAGCAATGTTCAAAGTAGCCGCAGTGTTAGAGAGTGCAGCATGATCGACAATGGCTTGCCTGAAGGCTGGGAACTTGTTGTTGGGCTTGAGGTTCACGTAGAACTTGCGACCAAAACAAAACTCTTTAGTGGTTCGCCAAACCGTTTTGGCGACGAACCAAATACCAATATCGACCCAGTAACTCTTGGCCTGCCAGGTGCATTGCCTGTGCTCAACCAGCACGCTGTTGAACTAGCAATGCGTATTGGGCTTGCGCTGAACTGCACAGTGAAGCCAAGCACGTTTCACCGTAAAAACTATTTCTACCCCGACTTGTCGAAGGCGTATCAAATTACGCAGTACGACGAACCGCTCAACGTAGACGGCTTTCTCATGTTGCCAGGCGGCGTGCGCGTTGGCGTAGAGCGCGCCCACATGGAAGAAGACACTGGCAAGTCAACACACTTCGGTGGTGCTGGTGGTCGTATTCACGGAAGTGATTACTCACTCATCGACTTCAACCGCGCCGGAGTTCCACTTGTAGAAATTGTGTCGCACCCCGATGTGCGTACTGCAGAACAAGCACGCCAGTACGTCAATGAGTTGCGCGCCATTCTTGTTGCTGTGGGTGCAAGCGATGCCAAAATGGAAGAAGGCTCCATGCGTTGCGATGCCAACGTGTCGGTACGCAAGTACGGGGCCGAACTCGGTACGCGTTGTGAAATTAAAAACGTCAACTCGGTGCGCTCACTTGGCAAAGCAATTGAGTACGAGGCTCGTCGGCAAATCGATGTCTTGGAAACCGGTGGCACTATTCGTCAAGAAACGCGCCACTGGGATGAAACCGATGGCCGCACGCACACATTGCGCGCCAAAGTAGACGCCAATGACTACCGCTACTTCCTAGAGCCCGACTTAGTGATGCTTGCCCCCGATGCAGAATGGGTAGAACGTGTTCGTGCTGCTTTGCCAGTGTTGCCAGCTGCTCGGCGCACCAACCTTGCAGCTCTTACTGGTGCCGAAGAAGACAGCGAAGCAATTGCAGTTGTTGTAGAGCGTGGGCAAGACACCTATATAGAAGAAGTAAAGAACTCCGGCGGCGACGCCGGGCGTGCTTTGGTATGGGTGCAGCAGTCATTTGCCGAAGAAGGCAGTGCGCCACGTTTGCCCGCCAAAGATCTTGCTGCTCTCACCGTTCTTGAACGCGATGGCAAGCTCACAGCAACTCAAGCAAAAACTGTTCTTGGAGACATGCTTGAAGCTGGTGGGGGAGACCCCGCAGCAATTGCTGCTTCAAAAGGTTTCGAAGCACTCGATACCAGCGTCATTGAAGGTTTTGTTGACGAAGGCATTGCTGCGCAACCCGACGCTTGGGCGAAATATTGTGCTGGCGAAGAAAAGGCAATGGGTGCACTTGTTGGCACCATTATGAAACTCAGCAAAGGTAAAGCCGACGGCAAAGTAGTAACGGCAATTTTGCAGCAACGGCGAGGCAGCTAACAATGGTTCGTCGTCTCTCGCTCGTGGCGCTTCTTGCATTTGGGTTGGCAAGTTGCGGTGGTTCAACGCCCGGTGCATCGAGCCCATCAGCCCCTTCGCCAACGGAAGCGTTGGAAAGCACGACGACGAGTGCCGCACCCTCCGATTTCGGATCCTCTTATATAGGTACGCCAACAGCCTTTTGGTTTTGGGCACCTTATTGAGGCACCTGCAATATGGAAGCCCCCTCGGTCGAGGAGGTCAGCAAAAAATGGGCCGGCAAGGTCAACATTGTCGGTATTGCTTGGAATGGCACGCAAGGTGAAATTGATGAATTCATTTCACGCCACGGTTTAACTGTTAAGAATGTGCGCGACGGAGACGGCGAAATTTTTGCCAGCTTCTCAGTTGCCTCGCAACCAGCTTGGGTGTTCCAAAGTGCAGCAGGCGAACGTGTTGTTGAGTCGCGAGCACTTGCCGAAGACGACATTAATTCGCAGTTAAGCGCCATAGCCTCCTCAAACTGAATCTATTTTTAAGGTAAATGCCAGAAAAATCTTAAAACCCTGCCTTGGAAAGACGCTGACTGTCAACTAGTTTGCAATTAGTCAACGCGATCATCTAGGGGAACTTTCATGCGAAGCACTATCAAACGAAGTTTGCCTCTATTGGCATTGCTTGTACTAGGGGCTTGTGGGGGAAGTGACTCGTCAACGCAAGATACGTCGAACG
The DNA here is from genome assembly GCA_945886445.1 of Bifidobacterium breve. Taxonomy (GTDB): domain Bacteria; phylum Actinomycetota; class Acidimicrobiia; order Acidimicrobiales; family Ilumatobacteraceae; genus F1-20-MAGs119. The sequence continues at coordinate 81,688 of CAMCZG010000002.1, forward strand.
CTTCCGAGAACACCACCGCAACTGGGAACACCACCGCAACTGGCGAAGTGTCTTACACAGAGTTTTGCGCATCAGCCGATGCGAACAATTCGAAGCTTCCTCAAATTGAATCAACTGATGACGCTGCAGCAATTACGACAAAGATCAATGCGCTCGCCGCGGCGCTGAGCGATACCGCAAGTAAAGCCCCTGCTGAAATTAAAGCTGAAGCCGACAAAGTTGCCGCAGCTGCACAAGCAATGGCCGATTCGCTGAAGAGTGACCCATCGCTCGACGCGTTCGATGCAGTTGTTGCAAAATATGCAACACCCGATATTGATGCTGCAACTGAAGCTATTAACAAACTCGTTTCTGAAAAGTGTGGAGCAACCAAATGAAATCTCGTGTAACGAAATGTGCTGTCTTGGCTATTGCTCTGGTAGCAGTTGCTTCATGTGGAAGCTCTAGTTCAGATTCATCAGGCTCCGATACAACACGCGTGAAGAATGCAGCGCTGCCGACTGCCACCACTGCAGCAGTTGCTGGCACACTGCCGTCGAAAGGTTCTGCCGGCGGTGACACGGGAACTGCAGAAACAACACCAGCGACAACACCAGCCTCAACACCAGCGACAACGCCAACACTTATATCTATTCCAGCCGCAGCAGTAATTGTCGATCCGGGCAACTATCAAGCAACGTACTTAGCTAGCGACAACGCATTGGGCGCGCCGCATCCTGCGCTCCCACAGGAAGCTTCGGTCACAACAAATGCTGCTCGCGCAGTGAGCGCAACATGGAATACCGACTCGGCAGCAGTGTTAACAGTGACAAAAGCAGAATGGGTAGGAACAACTACTCCTATGACATTGCGCTGGACCATTTCCACTGCAGCTGGTGCGTTGCAGTGTGACAACTGCGCATTTGTTACCACAAAGGCAAAGCGCATTATTAAAGAGGTAACAGCTCAGAAACTTAAGGGCTCAGGAATTACCTCAATTCGTGGACTAGACCCCACTTACTCTGAAGTAGGCGCTTTCATTGGAAACGGCTGGGGAGTGGAATTCCTCGTCGGCGACCAAGGCAACGATTCTGCAGCCACCGGAAATGCCATTCGCGATCTCCTGCTCTCGTGTTCAGGTGACACCGCCTCATCGTGCAAGAGCATTTCTCTCGGCGTCGCTGAATTGAAGTGGAAAAACATCATTTGGTCAACAAGCGATTGTGTTTCTGCTCTCCGTAACGGCGGGCCACGCCAATTCCTCGATGATCTCACAACCTCGCTCACGGGCGCATCTGCTGAAACTGCAGCGCTTGTTAAGCAAAGAGGTGCTCTCGATCGCGTCGCTGTGGCAACGCCTGCATACCGACCCGTCTTTACTACTACAGGTACCACCCGAACTCTTACCGGTTTCGCTTCAACAGGATGTGCATCATGAAAAACAACATTCGTCATTTCACACGTAATGGGGTAGTGCTACTCGCAGCCTTTACCATGGTTGCTACTTCCACTCTGCAGGCACATGCATCGAGCCCGGAAGATTCAACTACAACTACTGAAGCCGATGCACCAACTACAACAGTAGGCGATGGGGAAACAACCACCACCCTGCCATTGAGTGATGTCACTACGACTCTTCCTGACGGAACACCTGTAGAGCTTAAAAATGTACTTGGGCCTAATGGTGAAGACGGGTCTGTGAACCAGCCACCAGCAGATGCAGCGCAAGATCCAAATGCAGTAAAACTGCCTGAAGGTAAAATCGTTGACCAGAAGACTGGTGTTGACCTTTCCATCTCCTCAAACTTGGTAGGGGCTGCGTACCCGGGTTTTGTTTTCATGGGAATCGTCTACGTCAGCAATATTGGAAATACAAGTGCAGGAGAAAAGTCTCCAGTTTCGTTCACCCTTTCCGACATCCCTGCTTTCGCCACACTGAAAGAGGCCAACCCAGTACTTGATGAGAAATCTTCAGAGGGAGACATCGGCTGGTCGTGCAAATCTGATACTTGTACATATGTAGAAAAGACTGCCACGGGCACAAAGAACGCACTATTGGAAGCGGGCACTATGGCCCAAGCCGACCTGCAATTCAACATTGCAGTCGACGCACAAATTCCACAGCCTGAAGACAGCTACTTCGATGAGTCTGCTGCAAAAGCAAAAAATGGCGATATCGCCGGCTATCAAGCAATGATCAAAACTGTTACCCACGTAACCGTGACTGTTGCTAAGGGTGAAGATATTGAACCGAATAACAACGAAACAGCCATCCAATTACTCGGTGAAAAGCGAGAAGGCGGAGCTGCAGTTGGTTCAGCCGGCGGTGTTCAAATACGCGCAATTGCAGGTGTGTTCATCGATTCAAAAGTTCGTGGACCTGTGTACCCCGGTGGACCATTCCACATGGAGTTGCGTTATTTGCCAACAGGTACCGAAACACAGTCGGGAAAAATTAAGTTTTCTGAAGTGCTTCCAACAGGTCTCGCACTGACGAAAATTAAAGTGAGTGGAACAAACTGGACCTGTGACAGTCTCACGGCTTTGAAGTCATGTCAAACATCTGGACCAGACCTCAAGCCTGGTGATTTCTCTGAAACCCTCATTATTGATGGTGTAGTAGCCAAATCTGCTCCTGTTAACGACAAGCCAATGACATGGGTCGTTAGTTCCACCACTACCACTGCACTTGATGAATCGCCTGTGCAGTGGAACAGCACGTTGTCTGCGCGAGTGGTAAAAACTCCGGAGCCAGATCTGGCTATTCGCCTTATTCCTCGTGATGGAAAAAGCAGCATTGCGCCACCAGGAACAATCACCATTGATGCACTGGTACGTGCCGTCTATGGGCCTGCACAAAATGTTCTTGTGACTATCAACTTGCCTAAGGGAATCTCCTTTAAGAGTCTAGATACCAAGGCTGAAGGCTGGGAATGCAATCCGGCTGCAAGCGGTACGCCATCATTTGAGGGTGGAAGCATAGAAATGTGTGGAAAGCAAGAACTTGATGCTGAAACACCTGAAACTCTCGGCCTTGTCGTGGGTGCTTCTGAATCAACCGAAGCTGGAGCAGCACAAATAATCGCGATCATTTCTGCTGACAATGAAGCAGAAAAATACAAAGATGGAAACAGTGTTTCGCAAGACTTAGTAGTTCAGCCGCAAGCTGCACCAATGCCTGGTGCCGAGCTCAGCCGAGCCGACGACAAGGGCGGAATCAAAGTCATCTCCGATGGTTCTGCAACAAAAGTGCGTATTGGCGCAAGCAAGGACTATTCATTTAGCGCAAAAAACCTTGGTAGCAAGGCGCTTGCTGCAGGAGAAGTTGTTCGGTTTGAACAGTTTGTAGATAACACTGCAATTTTCAGTGGCGCTTCGTTCGCCAAATTTGCAGGATATTCAGCAAGCCTCGATAGTCAAAAAATTAATACAGCATCAGCTGGCAAATGGGTATGTGTTTCAGGTACAGGCAATGTTCCACAAATTGCTTCTCCTCTTGACCCTTCCAAAGCAGCAACCGCAACATCGGTTGCACCAGTCACCACAGTTGCCACAAAGAAATCTGGGCCTGCTGTCCGTTGCGAAATCAAACTCGCATCGTCAGTTGAGCCTGGTAAAGCAACTCCAGCATTGAATCTCACAGTTCGTATGTCGAACTCGGCAAAAGTCGGAAAGCCTGAGTGGCCTGTATATGTCACCATGTTGGGTATTCCCGAGGCACCCATTGCGCGCTTCGGTATGACCGTTGACATTTCTGAAGATAAAACCGATTTGGTTCCTTCATTCTTGGCACCTGCTGGCCCACGTCCCGGTGGTAAAGCTGTAGCAACATTGACGTTGCGCAACAGCGGCGACACCGATGCCAAATCACAATTCGTTGTTGTGCCTGGCGTGAAAGATGGTCGTATCACAGGCGTCACGGGTGACTCATGGAAGTGTGCTCGTTTAGGCACCGCACTTGCTTCTGGTTTCACGGTTTGCTCTCGTACCCCCGCACTGAAGGTTGGCACAGAAACTCCAGCTCTCAGCGTGAGCTACGAATCAACGAACAAATCATCGAAGTCACTCAATTTGCAGGCAGCTTCGTTGTACGGAACTGCACGCAATATTGCTGCTGGACGTGGATCAAACCTCTCAGTAGAACTTCGCCCGATGTTGTCGTTCACAGTTGCTGGGCCTGGCACGGTGATCGATCAGATCGTCGATGCTGAAGGTAAGCGTGTAGCTTCAACCGTTCTTCTCACAACTCAAGGTAATGGCGATGGAGCTGCCTATGTTTGGAAGCAACTCTGTACCACTGCTGAAGATGTTAAAAATTCAGGTGGAGACTGTAAGGCAGTGACACCTGCAGTGAAATGGTCAGACAATAAGGTGCCTAATGGTCCTTCGGCAATGTTCGCAGCACCAGTTGTTACTGCAGATACCACGCTTTTGTTTGAAGTAACAGCGACCGATGCGGGTTCTTCTTCCACAGTTCGTGCTTCGGTCATCATTATGCCTCTTCCTACAGTGAATGGTCCAACAGGTAAAACTGCTGGTGGAAGCGGTTCATCGGTTCTGCATCGTGTACCAAAACAAAATGTTTCGGCTTCTCGGGTCATTCGTGCAACTGCTCCAACTTCAGGAACTGGTGATGCTTCCTATAGTCCTGTCACCTCTACTGGCGTCACAGTGAACGGAAACATCTTCGGCGCAAGTTCAGTAACAGTTGCCCAAAGTGCAGCAGTGTCTCTTACTGCAGCAGCCACAGGCGTTGGTGCGATCTCTTACTCTTGGTCACAAGCATCAGGACCAACCCCATCTGTGCTTGCAACAGCTATTACAAACACCGCTGCATTGAGCTTTACCGCTCCTGCTGCAAACGTGACCGTACAGCTGCGCGTGGAAGCAACAGACTCGCGTGGTCTCAAGTCATCTGACTTGGTCACGGTTGTTATCGGCTCTGGTGGCACACCGGTTGTTTCAGCATCTATTTCGGGGGCAGATGGCCCTGTAGTGGTCGACACCTCGCAGGCATTCACTTTGACAGCCGCAGGTTCCGGCAGCGGAACTTTGAGCTACGCCTGGACGCAAGTTTCAGGTACTCCTCTTACTTTGAACAACGCTGCAGCTGCGGCAGTTACTATTGCTGCAACAGGCGCAATGGGTGATGCTGTATTGCAGGTTGTTGTCACCGATGGAACGGGAGCAAAGGCTTCTGCTGAAGTTGCACTTGAACTCAAACCAGCAGGCACACCTCGTGCATTGTGTAATTTCGTTGAAGCTGCTTCGAAGCAAACTTTGAGCAGTGTGCAGTCAACAATCGATGCCATTGGTATTGGTGGAGTAGATCTCACGCAGTTTGCTGTGAGCTCAGATACTTGCCTCGAGAATTCAAAGGTCACCTTCGCTGGAGCCGGGTTCTCGCTCGGTAACTACCTCACTGTTTCTGATGCTTCAGGTTCAGTGTCTGCCTATGGTCTTACCATTCGTACTGCACG
>CAMCZG010000003.1 GCA_945886445.1 Bifidobacterium breve
GTGCGGAAGTGATGCTGTACAACCTTGCGGGCACTGCAGGCAGTTGCACCACTCTTGGAACTACTTCGTGTGTATTGAGTGGACTCGTGCTGTCAACTAGTTACAACATCACCATCACATCTGAAACGGTGTTGGGCGTTTCCGTTGCGGCAACAACGAGTGCAACAACTACAGGTGTGCCAGGAAGGCCAACAGGGGTTATTGCAAGTAATGGAAACACCACAGTTGGTGTGTCGTGGATCGCTCCAGTGAGCAATGGTGGTGTGGCGTTATTGGGTTACCACGTTTATTTGAATGGGGTTGAGGGCTGCTCAACATTGGTGGGCGATGCGCAACCTTTGCAATGTGCGGTGGGGTCGCTTACGAATGGCTCAACATATGCGGTCACGGTGAAAGCGGAAAACATCAACGGCCTCAGTATCCCTTCAGACGCCGCATCGGCAACTCCAGACACCACGACCACAACGTCGACCACTACGTCAACAACAACATCTACGTCAACCACTTCCACCACATCAACCTCGACGACAAGTACAACTCTGGTAGCCACCCAAACAACATCGTCATCATCCAGCTCGAGCACAACTTCAACTTCCACATCAACGTCAACATCAAGCATCACGTCGACGTCGGTGCTCATGAAGGCCGTTACAACAACAACGATCGCAGCTGGTGCTATCGCTCCGAAGATGGTTGCATCGCTGAAGGCTTTTCGGTTGTTGTCTAGTTCAGATGCCAAACGGCAAAGTGTGGTCAGCATTACGCCTGGGATATGTGTAGCGGGTGGTCTCTATGTGGTGACCGTCGATGTTGGCTCATGTGTTGTGCAGGTGAAATGGTCTAGTGGGGCGGTAGCGCGTACATGGAAAACGTCGGTACGAACAGTGTCTATGGCGTCTCGTGTTTATGAACTGGGAATCAGTGTTGAAGCGCTAAACCCAATATTTTTCCGACATATGTCGAGTGTGCCGATGGGGTATATGACTCCGCTTGCTACTGCGGCGAAAAGTGCACAGAATGTTTTTGTGGTGGGGCATTCGTCATTGTTTGCAAGCGAAGTCTTGTCAAAGCCAAATATTGCATTGCGAAGAGCCACTGCTGTGAGACAGGCATTTGTGGCAAAGCGGGTGAGGTCTGTCATCGTGGCCGTCAGCGTGGGGTATGGGTCACCAGTGTCGTTTGAAATTGCCGAATCGGCACAGGCGGCAAATAGGCGAGTAATGGTGTACCTCTTCTCCTGAAGTCACGAGCGTTTCCGCAGTAGTGCGCCGGCGTGGCACTATAGAGACATGGGCTCACAGCCAGTTACCTCCATTCCTGTCATCGATGTCTCGGCGTTTGCCACGGGGAAAGCGTTGCCATCGCCTGAAGCGCGTGAGGTATCGGCCGTCATCGACCAAACATGTCGAGAGCTCGGATTCTTGTTGGTGAAGGGTCACGGCGTTCAAACGCAGACAAAAGAAAACTTGCTCAGTAAGATGCGCGAATTTTTTGCTTTGTCTGCCGAAGAGAAAAATAAAATTGCCATTGGTAAAAGTGCATATCATCGCGGTTACATCGGTATTGGCGACGAGAACCTTGAAGGCGCGTTAGCCGACACCGAGTTGGAAGCAAGCTATGGCATTGGCGACTTGAAAGAAGGCATCGACTCAGGTCTAGAGCAAGGGCCCGACCATTTTGAAGTGGTGAAGGGAACCCCGTTGCACGGCCCGAACCAGTTGCCGTCTCTTCCTGGGTTTCGTGAGGCGTGGCAGGCATATTTCGATGAGGGCTACGAGGCCGTTCGTCGTTTGCAACGTGGTGTTGCATTGGCTCTAGAACTCGACCCAAACTTTTTTGAAGATCAGCCTGGTGAACCAATGCTGCACTTGCGTATGTTGCATTACCCACCGTCGTTCAAGGTGCCAGTAGCGCCAGGGCGCTTTGGTTGCGGTGCTCATACCGATTACGGAAGCATCACCGTTTTGTCTGACGATGGCGTGGGTGGCTTGCAAGTGCGTCGGCGTGATGGCGAATGGATTGATGTGGTTGTTCCCGAAGGGCATCTTGTGGTGAACCTTGGCGACTTGTTGGCCATTTGGACGAACGACAGGTATGTGTCGAACCCGCATCGAGTCATTAACCCGCCAGATGTTGACCGCTATTCCATTCCACTGTTTGTGACTCCTCCGTTTCATCTATCAATTGAGACGTTGCCTACCTGTGTTGAGCCAGGTGAAGCCGCGCGACACGAGCCAATGGTGTCGGGGCCGTACTTGCTCAGCAGGTTCGACGGCACACACAACTACCGCAACCCCTTACTGATGGAAGGTGAGTAACAATGCCAAACGCTCTCATTAATGGAATAACTATTTACTACGAAGACACGGGCGGCAATTTGCCTGCTGTCATTTTGAGTCACGGGTTCTTAATGGACCACGAAATGTTTGCGCCGCAGGTAACTGCTTTGAAATCTACTCATCGCGTCATTACCTGGGATGAGCGCGGGTTTGGCGGCACTATTGCCACCGATGAGTTCACATATTGGGAATCCGCAAAAGATGTCATTGGCCTCATGGACTACTTGGGAATTGAGACTGCTGTTGTTGGCGGAATGTCGCAGGGCGGTTTTTTAAGCCTGCGTGTTGCGCTCACTGCCCCCGAGCGCGTACGTGGCCTTATTCTGCTCGACACTCAGGCAGGCTTGGAAGAACCGGGTTCTGATGAGGGTTACATGCTCATGCATGACACGTGGATGGAACATGGGCCAGAGCCTGTTCAAGAGTTCATTGCCAGCCTCATTTTGGGGCCCGGTGAATGGCCACAGTGGTTTGCTAAGTGGGCAGTGCTCAATAAAGAGAGCTTTAGCCGCGCCTTTCGGTGCTTGTTGCACCGTGATGACATTACTGCTCGTCTGGGAAGCATTACTTGCCCGGCTTTAGTTGTGCACGGTGATGCCGACGCTGCCATACCGCTTTCAAAGGCAGAAGTGTTGCGAGACGGCTTGGGTGGCAAGGTGCAATACGTAGTGGTGCCAGGTGGGCCGCATGCTGCGAACCTGACGCACCCAGAACCAGTGAACGCCGCCATCACACACTTTCTTTCTGCGTTGTAAGGTTGGCGTGAATTCGAGGGGGACTAATGAGTAGCAATGTGGAACACGTGGGTTTAACGAATGTCAATATTCAAGACAATCCGTTTCCGTATTACAAAGAGCAGATGTCGAAGTGCCCGGTGTGGCATGAAGATGACATCGACCTCTATGTCATTGGTGGGCATGAAGAAGTTCGTGCCGCATTAGGCGACATTGCTACCTTCTCGAACAAGCCATCGGCTGGCGGACGCGCGGCCAATATGGACGCCATCCTCGCGTATCAAAATGTGTTGAAAGAAAAGGGCTGGACCCACTTGCCTGTGTTGCAGCGTTCAGACCCTCCAGAGCACAGTCGGTATCGCAAGTTGTTGAACCGCGTCTTTACGCCAGCTCAGGTGAAGGCCTATGTGCCACAGCTTGAGGAAATTTCGAACTCATTAATTGATGCGATGTTGGCAAAAGGAACATGCGAATTCGTTCGCGATTTTGCCTTGCCGCTGCCAGGAATTTTCATTTCCACCCAACTTGGTCTTGACCCTTCGCAGTATCCAAAATTTCGCCGTTGGGCCGAAGCGATGCTGTCGCTCGCTCAGCGTTCACAAATTACAGTTGAAGAAGCAATTATTGAAGCCAATGTTGAAATTGAAGAGCAGCATTTCATTGCGGGCGAATTTGAAAAGCGCCGTGCCAACCCCGGTAAAGATCTCATTTCGCTCTTGGTTAATGCTCATGTGGGTGAAGAAGGCGAAGAGCCATTCACTATTAACGAACTCATGACTGTTTTGCATGCGCTCATTACTGGAGGGTTTGAAACCACCACTGGCGCTTTGTCGGCGGCCATGTTGTTGCTTATTGAGCACCCTGACCAAATGGAAATGCTGCGTAACGATAGGTCGCTGATGGGCAACTTCATTGAAGAGGTGTTGCGCTTCGATAGCCCAGTGCAAGGTTTGTGGCGCAGTGTGAAATGCCCAGTCACAGTTAGCGGGTTCGATATTCCGGAAAACAAATCGGCAATGATTCGCTTTGGTGCGGCTAACCGCGACCCACGTGTTTTTGAGAACCCAGATGCGTTCGATATCACTCGTGCAAATGCGAAAAATCACGTGGCCTTTGGTTTTGGTGTGCACTTCTGTTTGGGTGCGGCACTTGCTCGTCAACAAATGGCAACGGCGTTCAACTTGTTGCTCGATCGGGTTGCGCATGTTGAACTTGCTGGGCCAATGGAGTTGCCTATTCACGAACCGAGCTTCTTTTTGCGCCCCATGCGTGAATTGAACCTGGTTGTAAAGGGCTCCTAACCCGCTTTCCACCCTTTTCGGGTCGCTTGGCGAGGGGTGTGGAGGAGTACCGTAGAGTTACCAACCACACACGGGGGTATGTAATGAGTAGGCAAGAACTAGTACGTATGGCACAGCGAGCAGTCGATGCTCATGCTGAAGGCAAAGGCGAAATTGTTGACGACATTTTGCGTGTTCCTGTTGAGCATTACTTCGACCAAGAGCGCTGGCAAAAAGAAGTAGATCGTATTTTCACGCGTCTGCCACTGGTACTTGGGTTCACTTGCCAAATGCGTGAGCCTGGTTCATACAGTGCGGTCACCATTTTGGATGTGCCCGTACTTATGGTGCGCGGGCAAGACGGCTCCATGCGCGCATTCCTCAACGTGTGCAGCCACCGCGGCGCGCAACTTACTGACGACGGTTGCGGCACTGCACGTCGCTTTACCTGCCCGTACCATGCATGGTCGTACGACACTGCTGGAGACCTTGTAGGGATCTATGAGGCAGATGCCTTTGGCGATATCGACAAGTCATGCAATGGTCTCACCACATTGCCCGTTACCGAGCGAGCAGGAATTATTTGGGTCACTCTGACGCCGAATTCAACTCTCGATCACGACTCGTTTTTTCATGGCTACGACGAAGTCTTAGAGCATCACCACTTTGAAAACTGCTACTACGCAGGTCAGCAAAGTATCGATGGAGCCAACTGGAAAGTTTGTTACGACGGCTACCTCGACTTCTATCATTTGCCTATTTTGCACAAGAACTCGTTCGGACCCGATCTGTCGCCAAAGGCGTTGTTCGAAGCATGGGGCCCGCACCAACGGTTGTTGGCTCCCGACAAGCGCCAAGTAGGTCCACTTGAAGGTGTGCCCGTTGCAGAGTGGCCAACAGAAAAGCTGGTCTTTGGCGTATGGACCATTTTCCCCCACATCTCCATTGCATCATTTGAGGCCGATGGCCGTATCTACATGATCTCGCAGTTGTTCCCTGGAGCAACCCCTGAAGAGTCGGTAACAGTGCAGCACTTCTTGCATTGTGAAACTCAAAACCCAGAGCGCGATGCTTCAGTTGCCGACCGCATGAAATTCATGCGCTTCGTTGTGGAAGAAGAAGACTATAAAACAGGCCTTCAAATTCAGCGCGGCTTGAAGAGTGGCGCAAAGAAAGAAGTGATGTTTGGTCGCAACGAAGGTGGCACGCAGGCATTCCACAAGTGGGTGCAAGCACTTATTGACACCGACGATGAAGACCTCTCGGCACTTTTTGCCAAGGGTGTTGGCGCGAAATCTAACTAGAGGGAACCATGTTCAATTATCAAGACATTTATCACATTGGCGTGCGGGTTAAAAACATTGAAGCCGCAATGGAAGAAATGGGCAAGGGCCTGCAAATCACTTGGTGTGACGTGCAAGTGCGTGAGCAAAGTGCTTGGTTGCCTGGTAAAGGTCAAACCACTATTCCCTTGAAGTTCACATACTCATGTGAAGGCCCGCAACACGTTGAGCTTCTGCAGGGTGCTCCTGGAACCATCTGGGATGGCTCTGACGCTCCTGGAGTGCATCACATGGGTATTTGGGTAGACGATGTGAAAGAGACAACCGAGCGCCTCATGAAAGAGGGCTGGAGTTTGGAAATTGCACAAGTGTCTCCTGAAGAGGGATACGGAGCATTCAGCTATGTTCGTTCCCCAACAGGTTTCTTGTTGGAGCCAGTAACGCGTGCAGCACTTCCCGCTTTCGAGCGTTGGTGGGCTGGCGGCTCGCTCTAAGAGTTGAACTAAATTAACTGGGTTAAATCAACTCGGGCGCATGTGTTTCTGAGCGCCATGAAAAATTGAGTGCAGCCACAGCTCCAATGACAATGGTGCATGGCGCTTCAAGTGGGGTAGTACCAAGTTCACCCAATGTTGTACGTACTGTTTCTTGCGCTGCACGAGTGCCCCAGCGTGTTGCAGCTACTGGTGTGTTGTAGCTCAGCCCACCGGCAATGAGTCGTTCGGCAATAGCGCCGCGTTCGGCTACGCCCATGAGTACCACAATGGTTCCACCAACTGCAGCTAATGCTTCCCAATTCACGCCCGACGAACCACCTTTTTCGCGGTGACCGGTGACAACAGTGAACGAAGCCGACAATCCGCGATGTGTAACAGGAATTCCTGCGTAAGCGGGAACACCCACGGCAGAAGTAATGCCTGGCACCACTTCAAAGGGAATGCCTGCTGCAATAAGTGCTTCAGCTTCTTCGCCACCGCGACCAAAAACAAAGGGGTCGCCACCTTTCAAGCGCACCACACTGAGACCTTGAGCGCCGAGGTGAACGAGCAGTGCATTAATGGTTTCTTGTGGAGTAGGAGCACCGGGTTTTTTGCCCACGTCAATGAGGTCAACACCTGGTGATGCAAGTTGAATAATGCTGTTGTCGGCTAAGCGGTCGTGAACAATGACGTCGGCCTGCGCAATGAGGCGCGCGGCTTTCACGGTAATGAGCTCGGGGTCTCCGGGGCCTGCGCCCACTAAGTACACGGTCATGGGGCTACCTGCTGTGTTGCGCTAAGCGATTGTTCTAGAGCAGCGGCAATGAGTGGCGCCCAATTCACATCTTCTGTGCTCACACCTTCGGCATGAAACTCTGCACGCTTTGCAGCCAATATTTCTACTGCTTCTGCAAACTCGGGGCCGATGGTGTTTTCCAAAGTGGAGCGCACCCAAGAAGACATGGCTGGGCTCGCGCCAGCAGTAGACGAGGTAATGAGAAGTCGGCCACGACGCATGCTGGCAGGCAAGGTAAAGGTGCAGCGGTCGGGGTCGTCAGCAGAGTTAACCCAAATACCAAGCGATTCGCACTCATCAAAAATCTGTTGGTCAACAACGTTGTTCGCAGTAGCAGTAACAACGAGTGAAAAGCCCTTCACGTCGAGAGCTGCGTATTCACGTTGAATGAGAGTTGCCTCGGTGGCGTGAAAACGTTCGTCAATCTCTGGAGAAATAACCGTGAGAAGAGGATTGCACACCAACAATTGTTCGGCCTTGCGGTAGGCAATGCGCCCGCCACCCACTAAAAGAACCGGCTTGCCTTCAATATTTAAATTGACGGGAAACTGTGCTGCGTAGGGGTTCATGCGTTGCTCGCTACATTTGGCTCAATAGTGCCGAAGGTTCCGTATGGTTGTTCGCCGCGCACAGTAATGCGATGCATCAATCGTGGTTCGGTGTAGTCGGCTGCGGCGTAATGAGCGGTAGAGCGGTTGTCCCACATTGCAACGTCGCCTTCGCGCCAGGTCCAGCGCACCACACGTTCTGGCTGAATACTGTGTTCATAAAGCAGGCCAAGTATTGCTTGGCTTTCTTCAGGAGAGAAGTCTTCAATGTATGCGGTGAATGTGGGGTTGACGAAGAGGCCACGTTCACCACTTTCGGGGTGCACGCGTACAACGGGGTGGCGCACAGGGTTCATAGTCTGCAACTTCTGCTTGTTTTCGCCACTCTTGTCTTCATCGCGGAAGCGAGAGAAGGTTCCACTTGCATCGTGAACGGCAACTAAACCGTCGACCAAGTGTTGCAGCGGAGCAGCAAGAGTCTCATAAGCATTGATGAGGTCGCACCACAGTGTGTCGCCTCCAAAAGATGGAATTACTTTTGCAGCTAATATCGTTGCAGTTGGCGGAGCTGCGGAAAAAGTGACATCGGTATGCCACCTGTTGTTGTAACTCGTTGTTTTCTTTTCACCAGTGTTGCGAACATCGCCAACGCCAAGCTTGTAGTCAGTTGAGTCGAGCACAAGTACTTCGGGGTGATTCTCATCGAGGCCGCCAAGAAGTGGATGGGCGGGCGTGAGTTCACCAAAGTTGCGAGCGAACGCAACTTGCTGAGTAGGAGTGAGGTGCTGGTCGCGGAAAAAGACAACGCGATAGCGAACAAGGGCTTCGCGAATAGCGGCAGTGTCTTGACCTGACAGTGGCTGCGTGAGGTCAACGCCAGAAATTTCCGCACCGAGGGTTCCGGTGAGGCGCCGAACAGCGCAGAGGGTTGCAGATGAGCTCACCTCTACAGTCTGCCTATAGTTGACCAAAATAGTCAACATTTACTACGGGAAGTACTATGGCTATATCGAAAAGCCATATGTCAGACGCCCCATCGCCGTTCTTGGCGTTTTTGTTTTAGCTAACTTCCTCTTGGGTTCTTTCTTTATATGGATTCCGCTCACCATCGTGCTCGATCTGTTGCGTCGCAAATGGAGATTCCCCATTGTTCGCCTCATTGGCTTTCTCTTGTGCTGGACCTGGCTTGAAATTGCGGGAGTAGTGGCGAGTATTGCCTTTTGGGTCGCAGGTCAGAAACGAAACAGTTCGCTGCACTACAAGTTGCAGCGGTGGTGGGCAGGTGGGCTCATTCTTGCCCTGCGTTGCACTGTTGGGTTACGTATAGATGTGCAAAACCCCGAGGTGCTCGTGCCTGGGCCGCTAGTGGTGTTGTCGCGACACGCAAGCCTTGCCGACTCGCTGGTGTCGGCGTGGGCGATGGGCAATGTTGCTGGGTTGCACCCGCGTTACGTGTTGAAGCGCGAGTTGATGCTCGACCCGTGCCTCGACATTGTGGGGCACAGGTTGCCCAATTATTTCCTCAATCGTTCGTCAGACAATGTGCAAGGAGAGCTTGCAGGCGTTGCCGAGTTGTCGCACAACTTAGGCCATAGCGATGTGGCAGTTATTTTTCCTGAAGGTACGCGAGCAAACGCGGCGAAGCGACAACGAGTGCTGGAGAAGATCAAAGAACGCAGCCCCGAACGAGCACAGCAGTTGGAACAGTTAACTATGTTGTTGCCGCCAAAACCTGCCGGAGCCATTGCGTTGATGCAAGGCGCTCCACACTGTGATGTGGTCATTGCTGGCCATGTGGGTTTCGATGGGCTCGACACCTTTGGTGGCATGTTGCGTCACCTCGAACAAGGAAACGTTCGGTGTGTCATGTGGTTCCGGCGTATTGCACGTACAGATATTCCTACTGAAAATATGGCTGCATGGCTCGACCAGCAGTGGTTGATGTTAGACACAGAAGTGAGAACACAATACGAAGTTTTGAAGGGCATGAAGTGATGAGTGGAAGTGCAGACATTCTCTTAGCGAGCGCAATTGCAATTGCGATTCTTATGTTTTCTATGTGGCTCCTTAGCCTCGCGTTGAAAAATGCCTCCATTGTCGACATTGTTTGGGGTCTTGGTTTTGTTGTAGTTGCGTGGGTTACCCATAGCGTTGCCGACGGTAATGAATCACGCGGGTGGCTACTGACATTGCTCACCACTGCCTGGGGGTTGCGTTTGGCGTCGTACTTGGCGTGGCGCAACATTGGGCACGGTGAAGATTTTCGCTACAAGGCAATGCGCAAGCATTACGGCGCAAAGTTTCCTCTGGTGAGTTTGTTCACGGTTTTCATTCTGCAAGGTGTGCTCATGTGGCTGGTGTCGCTACCAGTGCAACTGGGCCAAGTATCAATGAACCCGAGCATTGGGGTGCTTGGCGTAGTGGGCATCATGTTCTTTGTTGTTGGTCTTTTCTTTGAAACAGTGGGCGACATTCAACTTGCTCGGTTCAAAGCGAATACGGCAAACGCTGGAAAAGTAATGCAGCGCGGACTTTGGAAATACACGCGACACCCCAACTACTTTGGCGATACCTGTGTGTGGTGGGGTCTTGCACTCATAGCTGCCGAAGCCGAAATAGGTGTTGTTGGAATAGTCGGCGCTGTGGTGATGAGTATTCTCTTGCGTCGTGTTTCAGGAGTAACGCTTTTGGAAAAGAGTTTGAAAAAGCGCAAAGAGGGTTATAACGACTACGTGGCACGCACAAGCGCCTTTATTCCGCGTCCGCCTAAAAAGATTTAAGAACGAGATGCAGCAAAGGCTGCAGCAAGATCGTTGCGTAGGTCATCGACATGTTCGAGGCCAACAGAAATACGCATGAGGCCTTCACCGGCGAGCGCTCCGGAAAGCGACTCTTCATCGAGGCCGAAATGTGTGCTAGTGGCCGGATGACAAATAAGAGTTTCAGGGCCACCTAAAGATGTTGCCGGGCGCACCAATTGCAGTGCAGAAATAAATGCACGGCATGCTTCAATGCCACCAGGAATTTCAATTGCGAACACGGACCCAAATGAAGTCATTTGTCGTGTAGCAAGGTTGTGCTGCGGGTGGCTAGCTAGGCCGGGGTAGTGCACCGTTGTGCAATTGCCGCTCGACTCACACCATGTTGCTAACTCCATTGCTGTGGCGCATTGGCGTTCGTGGCGCACGGGAAGGGTACGAATGCCACGTAATGCGTTGTGAGCATCGTACGGCGAAGCTGACGCACCATGGAGAACTGAATATGCCCAAATGGCATCAATAAGATCTCGTTCACCAGCGACCACTCCAAGAAGTGCGTCGTTGTGTCCGCCAATTCCTTTAGTAGCTGAATGCAATGAAAGGTTCACTCCGTGCGACAGCGGTTGCTGACTCATGGGTGTGGCAAATGTGGAGTCGACCATGGTGAAGGGAACAGCAATTGCACCAAGTTCGGCTAGGTCGGCTAACGCTAATGAAGGGTTCGCTGGTGTTTCGGCAATCACCAGCATGGTGCGCGGAGTTTTTGCCGCGGCAGTAAATGCACCAGGAATAGTGGCGTCGACGAAAGTGACATTGATGCCCATGCGTTGTACTGGGCCATTTAAAAATGCAAGAGTGCCGCCGTACAACTGTTGCTGAGCAACGATATGGTCGCCAGGAGAGCACAAGGCAAAAACCACACTGGCAAGTGCTCCCATGCCAGAACCAAAAGCCAAGGCATCTTCTGCGCCCTCAAGTTCGGCAATAGCGGTTTCAAATTGGCGCACTGTGGGGTTGGTGTAGCGGCTGTAGAGCTTTGAGCTGCGACCCGCCACTGCTTCTTGGTGGGTTTCATCGAGCCCAGAGCTTGACCAAGTAGTGGAAGTAGAGATGTCGCTAGCCAAAGAACGGGCCCCATTGCGGCCCGTTGTTATTGCTGTTGTATCGCGGTTCTTGTTAGCCACGAGGGAAGCGTACTGCTGTGGTGGGCCCGACATACGGGAAGTCGGTGGAAACCCGACCGAATTGGTAGGATTTAAAAATGCGTCCTGGAATCACCGGTCTCGAAGACGAGGCCATCACTATTATCCGTGAGGTGGCGGCGTGCTTTGAGCGCCCCGTCATTTTGTTCTCTGGGGGTAAAGACTCTGTAGTCATGCTGCATGTAGCTGTACGGGCCTTTGCTCCTGCCAAAATGCCCTTTGCCATCATGCATGTCGATACTGGCCATAACTTCCCTGAGGTCATTGAATTTCGAGACCGTTGCCTTGCTGGCTTTGGCCTCGACCTCACCGTTGCCTCGGTGCAGGCCGCCATTGATGCCGGCAAGGTTGCCGATGCCCCTTCGCGCAACCCACTTCAAACAGTTGCCTTGCTCGAGGCCATTGCCGAAAACAAGTTCGATGCCGTCCTTGGTGGTGGCCGCCGCGACGAAGAGCGTGCTCGCGCAAAAGAACGCGTGTTCTCGCACCGCGACACCTTTGGTCAGTGGGACCCTAAGAACCAGCGCCCTGAATTGTGGAACATCTACAACACGTCGTTGCGCCCTGGCGAACACTTCCGTGTGTTTCCTATTAGCAACTGGACCGAGCTCGACGTGTGGAGCTACATCCAGCAGTACAACATTGAATTGCCAAGCCTGTACTTCGCACACAAGCGTCCTGTGTTTCGTCGTGATGGCATGCTCATGGCCGAAACCGAATTTCTCCATGCAGGAGCCGGCGAAGAAGTGTTTGAAGAGCAGGTACGTTTTCGCACAGTAGGCGACGCCACTTGTACTGCAGCTGTTGAATCGTCAGCAGTCAGCATTGCCGATGTTGTTGCTGAAACATCCGTAGCTCGTGTGACCGAACGCGGTGCAACGCGTGCCGACGATAAAATTTCTGAAGCTGGTATGGAAGATCGCAAACGACAGGGGTACTTCTGATGCGTCAGTTACGTTTCGCCACTATTGGTTCTGTCGACGACGGAAAGTCGACCCTCATTGGTCGTTTGTTATACGACTCGAAGAGTATTTTTGAAGATCAACTTGAGCACGTTGAAGCAGTCAGCAAGCGTCGTGGCGATGAGTATGTCGACTTGTCGCTGCTCACCGACGGTTTGCGCGCCGAGCGTGAACAAGGCATCACCATTGACGTAGCGCACCGCTATTTTGCAACGCCTGCTCGTTCGTTTGTCATCATGGACTGCCCAGGTCACGTGCAGTACACACGCAACATGGTGACAGGCGCATCAACAGCAGACCTCGCCATTATTCTCATCGACGCGCGCCATGGGGTAGTAGAGCAAACCCGTCGTCACAGCATCCTCACCTCGTTATTGGGTGTACCGCACCTTGTGGTGTGTGTGAACAAGATGGACCTTGTTGATTACAGCGAAGAGCGTTTCAAAGAAATTCGTGAAGACTTTGAAAACTTTGCTGCGCGCCTCAACCTGCACGACGTCACTTTCTTGCCTATCAGCGCATTGAAAGGCGACAACGTTGTAGACCGCTCTGCAGACCTTGGCTGGTTCGAAGGTCCAACGCTTTTGCATCATCTTGAAAATGTTTACACCGCGAGCGACGACAACCGCATCGATGTGCGCTTTCCTGTGCAGTACGTCATTCGCCCTCGCACTACGGAACACCATGACTATCGCGGGTACGCCGGCACGGTTGCTGGCGGCGTTTTACGCGTAGGCGATGAAATTGTGGTCTTGCCCAGTGGGCTTTCGAGCACCATCACAGGCATCGACTCTGCCGATGGGCCAGTCACCGAAGCGGTGCCAGGTGCAGCAATCACTATTTTGTTAGCCGACGACTTGTCGGTCACACGTGGCGACATGATCTGCCGGCCTCACAACCGCCCGCGTGTTGTGCAAGACCATGAGGCAATGCTGTGCTGGCTCGATTCGAATGCACAACTGCAAACCAATAAGTTGTATACGCTCAAGCACACCACGCGTTCAACACGCGCCAAAGTAAGCGAAGTGCGCTATGTGCTCGATATCTCAGAACTTCATCGCAAAGAACCCACAGGGCCTCTTGCTATGAACGACATTGCGCGCGTCGTTATTCACACAGCAGAACCACTGTTGCGTGACGACTATGAGCACAATCGCGTAACGGGCTCGTTCATTTTGGTCGACGAATCAACAGGGGCAACCGCAGCAGCTGGCATGTTGTTGCCGCCTCGCGAGTGACCACAGAAAATACACCACAGCCCTCGGGCGGTATTCGTTGGCACGAACATGCCATCACCCGCAAAGATCGTTGGGGAAAGCAAAATAGTCGCGGATGCACTTTGTGGCTCACTGGGCTTTCAGGTGCAGGCAAGAGCACTATTGCTAACGCCGCTGCACATCAGCTTTTCGCAAGCGGTGTTCCTGTCTACGTTCTCGATGGCGACAACTTACGTCATGGCTTGAATGTTGACCTCGGTTTTAGTGACGCAGATCGAGCAGAAAATGTGCGACGCGTAGGTGAGTTGGCACTCCTTCTTGCCGATGCCGGATTCGTTGTTTTCGTCCCCATCATCAGCCCATTTTCTGAAGGTCGTCAAGCAGTGCGCCAACGCCATAAATCGGCAGACCTAGGTTTCGCCGAGGTATTCATTGCAACCTCAGTAGAAGAGTGCGCAGAGCGCGACACCAAAGGTTTGTATGCCAAAGCCGCTAAGGGTGAACTCACTGGTCTCACAGGGGTAGATGCCCCATATGAGGCTCCACGTTCCCCCGAGATGACCTTGCTAACGTCTCAACGCAGTGTTGATACATGCGCAGAGGAACTCCTCTCTGGCATGAACCACCTGTGGAGTTGACTGCAAGATGTTTTCAAAAAAACCATACGTATTCACAGAACGAGCCCTTTTCGTTGGTCACACCTTGGTCTCGCCATCGCTGAAGATCATGTACGTGCCCTCCACCAAAGTGGCATGCAGTTCCATCAAAATGATGCTTGCGGAAGCCAACGATTCGTACAACATCGACAATGCTCGCTGGCTGCATAGCCCCAATATTTCGCTCTCTCAAACAATTCATGAAATTGAAGTGAGTGGGCTCGAACTTTTTCGTTACATGCCCGAAGCAGAACAGAACATTATGTGGGAGTCTCCCGAATGGTGGCGTGTAGGTGCGTTGCGTTCGCCTTACGCACGCCTGTATTCATCTTTTGAAAACCGCATTTTGATGCGCGCCCCCAGTTTGCTATCTGAGGAAGTGTGGGTGCTCTGTGAAGATGAGAGAGTAGATGGCGCAATAGATATAGCAGCAACATTTCGTAAGTTCGTGCGGGCATTGCACAGCCGCTCGGAACTCTTTTACATAGACGACCACTTCACCGGTCAAATAGGGGCGCTGCGCCCTGACCACATGAAGTTCACTCATCTCTTTCGTGTCGACGAACCTGGCGCAATGGATTCTTTTGCGGCAGAACTCAGTGAGCGTTCCGGTAAACACATCGTTGCTAAGCGGCTGAATGAAGGCCTTGGTATCAAGTACCGCGATGTTATGGATGCAGAATCAGCTCGACTTGTTGAAGAGATATATTCGGACGACTTCCATCACTTTGGCTTCGAAAAAGAAGTCTTTCCCGACACGTCTCCAGCGCTTGTGGCAGCCGCGCGCGAAACTCGCGCAATTGAATACGCCCGCGACATGACCTTTCGGATGCGGCAAATCTCCCGTCTCGCCAGAGCCCGTCGGGGCTGGAAATACGGCAGTGGGCAAGTGTTGAAAGACATGGGTTTACGAGGTAGGCGCCGATAGAGTTCTTCTTTCGCAACTGCTTGCAGTAGCGATGGCGACGTGGCCGAGTGGTTTAGGCAAGGGCCTGCAAAGCCCTGTACTTGGGTTCGATTCCCAACGTCGCCTCTAATGAGTGTGTAAGAGTTACCTGTTGAGAGAGTCAATAATCCCAACTAATTCCGCCAAATGGCGAATATGCCAGTCGGGTTCAACCGCCGACAGACCATTTGAGAGCGGTGCGACAACATCCGGTTCGCTAATGAGCACCCCACGCATTCCGGCATTTCTAGCTCCAGCGATGTCGTGTTGTGCTGAATCTCCTACAAACAGAACCTCGGAAGCCGGGCGCTTTGCTTTTGCGAGCGTGTATTCAAAAATCACTTTGTCTGGTTTGCAAGAATTTGCCTCCTCAGAACTTGTCCAGTCGTCTAGGAGTTCGGTTAAGCCGTTCCGAGCGAGTACAGGTTCCATGAAGTCATCATCTGCATTTGAAACGACCGCAAGGTAAATCCCTCGTGATCGGAGTGCAACCAGCATTTCGTGGACTCCAGCCATGGGGCAGAGATGTTCGATAACGGCTTCGCGTTGGTTTGTGTCGAACCGTTCGAGAACTTCCTTCGAGGCGGAGACTCCCATTAATTCAGCCGTCCGCATTACTCGTTCTCGGAAAAGATCTCGATGCACGAAAGACGCGACAGTTGAAAATCGCTTCTCCACCTCTGCAGAAGCTTGTTTGCGTGCTGCTGCAAATTTTGGATCTTTAATATCGATACCTAGATCAGACATTGCAGTCAAAAATGCGTTGCCAATTTTTTCACGGTTCTCGTAGCTCAGGAGGGTTCCTCCCATGTCGAATAAAACGCCTGTGACCTGCATTTTTTGATCTCCTTCGTCGCCTGTGCCGCTGCTAAATGAGGATTCGCCCTATGGCAAACTACTATTAATCGATGGGGGAACACGATGGAACAGATGGTCTGCACACTCGCAGAGGTTGATGCTCGTCACCTGAGTCTTGTTGGAGGAAAAGGCGCAAACCTCGGCGAACTCACGGCAGCCGGAATACCTGTTCCCGCTGCATTCATCGTCACCACGAATGCGTATCGACAATTTATTTCCGAAACAGGAATATCTGAACATATTTTGCGGCTACTGCTGGAATTAGATCATGACGATCCAGCAACAATCGAAGATGTTGGCATTCGCATTAGAAGGCTTTTCGACAATGCGGAGGTGCCGCAAGCTATTGCTACTGATATTAAGAAGCAATATCTCGCCTTATGTGAGGAAACGAGTGAGCAAAATAGTTTGTCTGTTTCGGTGAGGTCTTCTGCGACCGCTGAGGATCTGCCAGGGGCTTCTTTTGCTGGCCAGCAAGATACTTATTTGCACATCTCAGGCGACGAAAACGTAGTAGCAGCAGTGAAGCGATGCTGGGCATCTTTATGGACCGCAAGAGCTATTTCGTATCGCCATCAGCGAGGCTTCGACCATGGCATTGTGCTCCTAGCTGTAGTTGTTCAAGAGATGTTTCCAAGCGAAATATCGGGTGTGATTTTTACGGCGAACCCGTTGACTTCTAATCCGCAAGAGTTTTTCATCAATGCCAGTTGGGGTCTTGGCGAGGCTGTGGTCTCTGGGCATGTGAACCCCGATCAGATTGTCTACTCCAAGCGAGGTAATCAGATAGTTGAACGGCAGACAAATGAAAAGCTTCTGATGACCGTGCCGGATCCAGGCGGTCAGGGATCCTATGAAATTGAAGTGCCGGAGCATTTGGTAACGCAAGAGGTGCTCACCGATTCGCAGGTTGGCGAACTATGTCGTATTGCGCAATTGATTGAGGACCACTACGGCTTTCCTCAAGACATTGAGTGGGGTGTAGCTCAAGGGAAATTTGCAATTTTGCAGGCTCGTGAAATCACTGGAGCCGATCTAGATTTCGGGCACGACCTTGAGCTGTATAAGACACCAGCGGCATTGGCCGACATGTATGACGAACGCTGGGTGTGGTCACGTGCCTATTCCGATGAAGTGCAGACAGGGCCCTCTACGCCTTCTTTTTATACCTACTTGCAAGGCGGTATGACGTTCCTTAAAGCCAATGCATTGAAGATGACCTTTACTGAGAATTGGATGGGGTACACACCAGACACATTTTTAGATTTTCCATTCTTCCGATGGTACGGAGCTCGTGCCTATTACAACCTGACCTTTGAACGGGAACGAATACGTCGCTTCATCCCTCCACAGGCGCGTGATGAGGCCGCGTTGTGGCCATTTCCACAAAATGAGCGAGATGAAATCCGCCAATTGCCATTTGATTGGAACGAGTTGCTCGTATTGCTTTGGCGTTTACACAATGAGACCCCAGATGTATCTCTCCTCGGAACGACCAAAGTTGTCTATGACAATTTAGAAACTTGGACAGACAACGAAGACCTATTTTGGAAAAACTTTGATTTTGCGAATAAGAGCGTCGCGGATATTTTTGCTGCGCAGTTGGAATCGCGTAAGGGGTCAAAGTTTGGAGAAAACGTTGTACTTCCATTCACCATTTATATTTATGCTCTCCCTCCGTTGTTGCAGTGGCTATGTGCAGAGTGGCTTGATGACAAAGACGGGATGATCTATAGCAAATTGGTCTCTGGGCTCCAAACAAAGACAGGCGAAGAAAATATTGCGTTGTGGAATCTTTCTCGGTTGGTGCGAAAGTCAAACTGGTTAAAAGCGCTTGCTTTTGGAGACCATATTGATGATCCATTAGCGCTACTTCAGAACCATGAAGATGGCCGTGCGTTCGCGCCTGAGTTTCAGACGTTTCTTGCGAAGTATGGTCACCGTGGCGGAGCAGAGCGAGATGCGTATCACCCTCGCTGGCATCACCAGCCTGGTCTGATCTTCGAAGCCATGCGGCCGATGCTTGACATAGAGGATCATGAGTCACCAGAGGCGCATGAAGTAAAACTTCGTGAACAAATGCTAGTGACACGTGGTGCGATGGAGGAGAAGCTTTCGGGCGGTGCTTTCGGACCTTCGCAGGTTGCATTCTTCAAATGGTTTGTAGATCTAGTGCAGGACTATTTCTATTATCGAGATTTCGAACGTTTTTACAATGACAAAACCATGTCGCGTTCCCGTGATCTATATGCACATATTGCGCAACGGTTCTCTGCAAAGGGTCTGCTTGAAATTGATGAGGATATTTTCTTTTTAGGTCGACAAGAGATGCTTCTTGCCGATCGTGGTGATCTCACCGCGGGTCAAGTTGCGGTTCGAGTGAGATCTCGACGTCGAACCTTTGAAAAATACTCGGATCGTGAACCACCTAAGTACATTCGTGGTTGGACATTCTTTGATGATGATGTGGTCAATACCGATGGGGCACTGGTCGGAATTGCGGCTAGCTCTGGTCGTGTTACGGGTCGCGCGAGAGTGTGTCGAAAATTGTCAGAAATTTCGAAGGTAAAAAAAGGTGACATCCTTATCACCGTTGCTACCGACCCAGGATGGACTACCGTTTTTTCAATCATTGGTGGACTTGTTGTGGAAACAGGTGGAGTAGTAGCCCACGCCGTCATGATCTCGCGTGAGTATGGCTTGCCTTGTGTTTCAAACCTCGGTCGGGCATGTGATCTGATACCCGATGGGGCATTGATTACGGTAGACGGATCTACTGGCCACGTCATGATTCTTGAGGATCCTGTAAGTGACTCGTTATAACTAATTATTATTTACTTTGATTGTGTTGAGCGAGAACATTGCGTGTTGTCTCGGCCATTAATCGTGCAGATTCACTGACGGGAAGCGCCAACAAATCGTCAGATATCACTTCAACAGATAAGGGCAAATCAATATTTGCGCCGTAAACAAGATTGAGGAATCGAGTGATATCGAATTCGCCTTCTCCTGGCAGCGAGCGGTACCTGATGGTGTCTTCGGTGTAGTTAGTTGACCTTGGATCTTTTGGGCCATCATCAAACTGAACGGAATAGACAAGTTCGTGGGGTAACTCTTCTATCATCGACCAGTCATTGGCTCCTCGAATGTGGTGCCAAATATCAACTTGAACTCCAACGTTTTCTTCCCCAGAAAGGTGCGTGAGGCGTAGCGCATCATTCGCGGTGCGGATGTTCTTGTCGCCCACGAATTCAATTGCAACCCGTACGTTGTGTCGGTTTGCCAATTGAGCAATTTTTTTAATTTCGGCTGCCGCGTCTTCAAAAGTGTCTGGGAAATCTCCCTGAACCTGTACATGATGTGGTTGGAATACTTGGGCCATGTGTATTGCGGCGTCGAGATGTTCCAACCGATTGAGAGGGAGCGCGTCTATCTCGTGAAGAACTACATTATTTTCCGCAAATAAGTTGAGTAACTGCTGGTCTGTCCATCCGCTTGACCGGTGCTTGACGTAATCACCGACGAACCAGCCGAATCCTTGGAACCCGGCGAGTGATGCTGCTTGGACTCGATCAGAGATGCCGGTGTCTCTTGGCAAACTGAAGTGGCTGAGTACCAGATCGCCGTGGTGGAGAGTGAGGGGCATTTGCTCAAGCCTTCATTTCCAGATGAAGACTTGATAAGCCTCTCAATATTTGGCTTTTGAAGTATCGAAATTCATTCTTTGGCGAAAGTGCGATATGTGAGAAGGAACTCAGCAATTCTTCAAAAGCTACGCGAAGTTGGAGTCGAGCCAGCGGGGCTCCTGGGCAGAGATGAATTCCGTGGCCGAAAGTTAATATTGGCTTTTCGAGATGCTTATTGAGAGTTCTGTCTGGATGAAATTGATCAGCATCAGGGAATATTGAATTATCGCGGTTTCCCGAAGCCCAGAGAATTTGCAACAGCGCTCCTTCTGGTATCGGCGTATCGTCGATAGTCGTGTCTCGTACGGCGAGCCGAAAGATGCCCCTTACCGGAGGTTCGTATCTTAAAACCTCTTCAACGAATGCCGGAATATTCTCAGGAGCTGCTCGCAGTGTTTCTTGCAGGTGAGGATGCTCTCCGAGGAGGCGCAGTCCTGATGTAATTGCTTTCGCAGTAGTCTCTTGCCCGCCGCCGAGGAAGAGCATCAAGATTCCGAGGATCGCAGTGTTGTCGAGCAGCTGATCATTGATGCCCCGAGCCTCAACCAGAGTAGTGATCATGTCATTTTGCGGATTACCTCGTCGCTCTTCTATGAAGTCGAGAAACAGCGAACGGATTTTCCGATATCGATCGGAAGTAACACGCGATCCTTGTGCATCTGGATTTCCAATCACTTCTTCTTTCCAGTCAAGGAATAGAGCTCGATGTTCTTGAGGTATACCGATTGTGTCTGCAACGACGGTGGCCGGAAACGGACCCGCAAATGCATCGAGAATTTCTATGTTGCCACCCACTGCAAATTGGGAAATCAAACCTTTCGCAATTTCTCGCACTTGAGGTTCTCGAGACTCAAGCACTGCTGGTGTAAACCATCTGCTCACAATTCTTCGATGGATGCTGTGGAGTGGCGGGTCAACATGCTGAAGTTGATCTTGAATATCTGGAATGTATTCGTTGAGCAACTTTTGAGTAGTTCCTGTGGGCTCGGCAGAGAGAGTCCCTGCTAATCGAGCATTATTCGCCAATGTTGCGGGCGTGTTGCCTCGGTCGTGTGCTTGTGGGCCATAAGCCGCCAGTATTGAAGAAAAGTCGTTTGGTCGACGCGCAACCTCGACTATTGAAGAGTAATTACTCACCACGAAAGAGTTGAAGAGTGGCTCTTGAAAGATGGGACATTGATCTCGCAGTATTTCCCACGTGGGGTAAGGGTCGTCAACGATCTCTCGATCGACTGAAAGCACTCTCTCAATTGGGCAGGCCACGATCAAACATTACTTCTCCGTCTTCGCGATAGGGAGTTGGGAATTAAGTGGCGCAGAGGGCGGCGATGTACCCGATCCCTATAGATCCTTTGTTTCCGATGTTCGAGTGGTGCGCGCTAGTACGGTTTAGTTCGCGTCTATTTGGGTATACGTTCGTATGTATGGGACTAATCAGCAAAAGCCTGGAGATATGAGCGGCACTGACATGTCCTATCCAAAATTGGACAACGTGGAATGGCGCAACTGTTAGAGCCGACAACTACAACAGGCCAGCAAGGCTCATTTTTCGTGATGCTCTTGAAGGACTACTGGTATGGCTGAACCTAAAAATTTCAGAGGTCACGATCTGACCGGCGCAGATCTGACTGGCGCAGATCTCAGCGCGGCACACCTGGAGGGTGCAGATCTGCGGTGGGCAAACATGAAGCAAGCAATCCTGAGTTGGGCAGACTTGACCGCCGCACAATTGGAAGGCGCTGACATGAAGGGCGCGCGTCTGGAAGCTGCAGACTTGCGGACTGCAAACCTACGCTTCACAAACATGGAAGGTGCTGACCTGACCAGTGCAGACCTGACCAGCACAGACATGAAGGGCGCACACATGGAAGCCGCAGACCTGCGTTCTGCGAATCTGAGCTGGGTAGACCTGAGCTGGGCAGACATGAGATGGGCGAACCTAACTGGTGCAGACCTGACCGGCACAGACATGTCCTTTGCAAAATTAGACAACGTGAAATGGCCGGAAGGCTGGAAGCTGGTGCGTGACGAAAAGTTATAGTTCTGGTGAAATAAGTCTTTACTTCAGAACTTGGGAAACTCGTCGCACAACTTTTGACTTGCCAACTGCACAGGAGATGGTCAAAGAAGCTGTTTTGCCTGTAGCCAATTTCAACTTAGAACGTAGCGTTGAAGTTGTGAGGGAAGTGCTAACGAGCCCCGTCGAACTGCTTTTGATTGATTTCACCAGCATGACGTTGCTCGTGCCAGATTTACCCGTAATGGAGCATGTTGCTTTGCGAGCATTGGAAACCGTGTAAGACAACTTCTTGCTCGTGGTTGAAGTCTTTGACTTGAACCTCAAAGATACCGAAGACTTCGGCTTTGCGATCTTGTCAGCAAGCTTCAAGACTGGCAGCTTGTAACGAGCGCCTGACGAAGCTGCCAATACAGTGGTGTCTGCTTCAAAGGGCATGTCGATGAGCAGGGCTGGCAAGATGCGCACATCGGTTTGAATTCCTGAGCCACTCGCGCCTTCAAAGTTGTTTGTTCCGCCGGTGACAGTTATTTCTGAAGTCACTGTGTAGCTGACACAGATGACCTTGGTGTAACCGTCTTTGCAATTCCATGCAACATTCGCTTGTGTCTTTGGTAGGTCACCGAAGTTTTGAGCGATGGTGCCCGAGAGCTCGCCGGTGGAACCAAAAGTCAATTTCCATGTGCAGTTGCGTGTGCCGCTAAAGCCAAGACTCCATGGCCACGCTTTAGTAGCAGGGAGCACGCCCTTGATCCTGCCTTGGCTGTCAACATTGGCATCAGGATTTGTAGTCGGAATCGTCATTGTGTAAATGAAAGTGGTATCCATTTTGAACTCGGTGGTGCATGTGGTGGCAAAAGATCCTGCACCAAACTTTGTAGAGGTCACAGGAAATGTTGCAGCGGTATTGCTTTCTTTGGAAGTGAACGGGAAATTGCAGTTCTGCTTTGGAGGGTCAACAGGTGCCCAAGGAGCATTTGCGTTTGAAACCTTGGCCAGTCTCCATGCACCAACCTGGGCAGAGATCTCATCTATGCGCTTTTCAAAATAGGTACGGTTGAAGTCTGTCGTGGCGCCCGATGGGATGGAGGTGCATTTGAATGTTGCACCGTTGAGTGTGACGGCATCGTCGTAGCCTTCATCTTTTCTGGTCAGCACAACATCGCAGAGGTTGATGAATGCTTCGTCGACAGTGGTTGATGTTGCGCCGCTCACTGTGGTGGCGCATCCGGCCACAACAGGAGTCGCAATAGTTGTAGTCGTGGTTGTTGTGGCACCAGTGGAGTCGGGAGGAGCTGATGCGTTCGAGCTGAGCGTTGACACCGCAATGACACCAGTGACGGCTAATAGGGCAGTAGCGAACTTCTTTGCTGACATGACGTCTCCTATACGAGGTGGTTCAAGTGGTAACCAACGGTAACCCTACTGGAATTGTGGAGTTGCCTCAACGCTTCATCGTTCGTCAATAATGTCGGGAAGATTTTCACCAGGCGTGTGCACGGGGAGAGATTGCGCCACGAGAAGTATGGCGTCAGCCAATTTCTGTTCACTGAAAAGTTTTGTCGTGCTATCGAGCACAGATTGAGACAACGACACAGTGCTTTGCCAGCGCAACTCGTAACGGTGTTGAAGGACGTCAACACAAAATACGAGTGAGGCGCCAGGGTTCTTACGTGCAATTTGTGTTGCCCGCGCGGCATGGTATTTGCCGAGCCGTGCGACGACCACAACAATTTGATGACCAGTTGCTGCTTCGGCCTCTTTGATTGCTGTCGCTACTTGAGGCTTTTGCTGAAGCCACCAGCTCGCAGCTTCTTTACGTTTATGTGACGTTTTCACCATGATCCCGATGCTCCTCCGCCGGAAAAGCCGCCTCCGCCGCCACCAGAAAAACCGCCGCGGCCGCCACCGCCACCGGAGCGCATGGCGGTAACTGCCACAAAGAGAATGTTGCTGGCCACATTGCCAAAACCGCGTTGGCGGCCGCGAATGACGAACATCACTATTGCAATCAAAAAGAATATGAACGAAATAATTGTAAAGAAAATATTTCCGCCCGTACTTTGAGCGTCGCTGGTCGCTGCAGCATCAATTGTCACTGTTTCGCCAGGAGCCGCAGCTAACTCACTTATCAGTGCTGAGACACCATTGAGTACCGCTGCATCAGGGTTCCCAGCTTTTAGCTGAGGGGCAATGATGCCATTAATGATGCGCCCTGCTTCAACGTCGGTGAGTTCACCTTCTATGCCACTTCCGGTTTCAACGCGAAGTTTGCGATCGTCAAAAGCAATAACAAGAAGAGCGCCATCGTCTCGCGTTTTGTCTCCAAGGCCCCACTTGCGGGCGACGTCAACACTGAAATCTTCGATTGATTGATTGCCAGTTGAGGAAACGGTGAGAATAGCTACTTGTGGGCCAGATGCTCGGCGAAAACTCTCTAGTGACTGGTTGAGAGCTGACTCAACATTTGCTGAGAGAATATTTGCCTTGTCCACCACAGGCGCAGAGAACTTCGGAATATCAGTTGCGGCAAAAACCAGTTGCCCGGTGGCACAGAGTGTGAAAGTTGTGGCGCTCAGCGCCGCAATGAGGTGTCTGAACCTCATGAGCCTGATGGAGTGAGGTCTACCTTGGGGGCATCTTGGCTAGCGGCATCGGCCACGTATAGGGCTCGTTTTTCAAAACCGAAGATTCCGGAGATGAGGGAGCGTGGGAAGGTGCGAAGTGCCCTGTTGAACGCTGTAGTGAACTCGTTGTATTCGCGACGTGATTGTGCCACTCGGTTCTCGGTGCCTTCAAGTTGAACTTGTAGGTCACGCACGTTCTGCGTACTGGTGAGTGTGGGGTAGTTCTCAACAACAACTAAAAGGCGGCTGAGAGCTGACTCCACCTGCGATGCCGCTGCAATTTTGTCATTGCTCGACGTGGCACCTGCGTACTTCGAGCGAGCTTCAGCAAGCGCAGTAAATATTGTGCGCTCTTGAGTCATTGCACCCTCTACAGCGGAAACCAGATTGGGAATGAGGTCGAATCGACGCTGCAGTTGTACTTCCAAGTCGGCGCTTGCCTGGTCGACGCGTGTTTCTTTGTCTACGAGTCCGTTGTAGGAGGAGATGACTGCCAGGAAGATGACGACGACTGCAGCGACACCACCAATGAGTTGCTTACGCTTTTTTGTCAAACTGCTACTGTTGAAGGAGGTTAAGGCCATAAGCGAACAATACTGTACGAATGGTTAACAGGAGCGTAATGAGCGCTCTATTGATTGATTATTCAGTTACTTGACGATCAAGCACCGCATACACGCGCTTGGCGAAAAACCAGCGGCCATCTTTGCGGACGTAGTCGTCTTCGTACTTGCCGGTGATGGTTTGTTTACCGCCTGCCTTCATGTGCAAGAACTCTTGTTGGTACCAAGTGCCATGGGCGGTATCGCCAGTGACGACGATGGGGCCAGCTGATGCGAAAAAACCAACAAAGGAGAATCCGGACATTGCTTGTTGCCACATGGGGTAGAACTTTGCTTTTCCAGCAACTTCGCCTACTCCGGGGAGTGACCAAATGCCATCGTCGGTCCAGTTGCTGGCCCACGCATCGCCATCGAGACGCATCACTGCATCGTTGTACGACTCAACTAATTCACGAATGGCGAGACGATCTTCTACTGGTCCACTGCTGATCATTCCAAAACTTTACAAGAAATGGGCGAGCAACTTGCCATCGGAAGTTTTGTCAAAACGTGGGTACTACCACGCAATCTGCTTAAAATAGTGAGCATGAGATTGAAACACGCACTCCTTTCCGTCGCTATTGCTTCTGTCGCCTTTCCAATTACTGCTTGTGCCGATTTGCCAGAAAAGGCTCCACCTACCAGTGGTCCTCAACCCGTGACCGTAAAAGGTGCAAGTCGAATGATTAAAGGAAAAATGGCGGGACCGGGAGCCGATTTCTCCAATGTGGACTTGACGCGTGAGAATTTGTCAGACCTTGATTTAACGGGCGCAAATTTTTCTGGAGCCACTTTTTTTAGAGCGTTCCTTACGCGTTCCATTTTGACCGGGGCCAATTTGTCGGGCGCCGACATCAGCACGTCGAACGTTTACCGTACTAATTTCACTGATGCTGATCTGACAAACGCGAGCCTAAACAATGTCAATGCAGAAGAGGCAATTTTTACTGGTGCCCGGTTATCTGGAGCAACATTTCTATTTGCTTATATGTTCCAAGCGAAATTTGATGCAGGAGCACTAGACGGTGCTGACACCAACGGAGCCACTATGCCAGACGGCACTATTTCGGAAAATCTTAAAAAGTAAGAATTTTAATTTAGACATTTTTGGCAAGAAACAAGATCATTCTGTGAAATGCATTCGCTACATGCGAGAGTGAGCACTCTGCAATTGGTGTTTGTGCAGTTGTAGTACTTGCTCGAAGGAGCTGCACACTTTTCACACTTGCCGATGATCTTGGAATTTTCACTGAATTCCATATTCATGCGCTTATCGAAAATATAAAGCGACCCTTCCCATAAGCCGTCATCTTTAAATGTTTCTCCGTAACGCACGATTCCGCCAGCAATTTGGTAGACCTCTTTGAATCCACGATTTTTCATGACCATCGACAACACCTCGCATCGAATTCCTCCGGTGCAGTAAGTGATGATTGGTTTGTCCTTCAGGTAGTCGTATTTTCCTGTTTCAAGTTCGGCTACAAAACTGGGTGTTGTTTTTACATCGGGTATGACAGCATTTTTAAATTTACCGATGGCGGCTTCGTAAGAATTTCTGCCATCGAAGAAAATCACTTCCTCACCGCGTTCTTTAACTAGATCGTGTACTTCGGTCGGCGATAGATGTTTACCGCCACCAATGATCCCGTTCTCGTTCACCTTGATTTCGTCCGAAACACCGAAAGTTACTATTTCATCGCGAACGCGAATGGCGAGGCGAGGAAAGTCTTCTTCGTTTCCATTAGACCATTTGAAATCAATCTTTTTGAAAAGTTGAAATTCTCGTGTTGTTCTGACGTATTTCTTCACCGCAGATAAAGGCCCACCAACGGTTCCGTTGATTCCGTGGTGAGAGATGATGATGCGGCCTTTTAGCCCAAGACTTTCGCATAACGAACGTTGCCATAGTCGTACTGCCTCTGGGTCGAGCAGAGGTGTGAATTTGTAGAATAAAAGGACTTTAAAATCTTCGATGACTAAAATTTACCGCCAAATGGATTCGACTTGTGCCAGTGTTATGGTGTGGTTGAGTATTTTTAAAAAGCGCTAGCGGATTTGGAGATCTGATATGAAACTGTCGAGAACATGCATCGTGTTGGCAGGTATCAGCCTTATGGGAGCCGTGGGGTGTGGCGGGGGTTCGGAGAATGGTGCGTCATCGGGGGGTACTACGGAAGTCTCGGCTAAGCAGGATTTCTGCACAGTAGCCAAAGGTCAAACGAAGGCTGACTTGACTCTCAAGCAGGGCGATGCTGATTCCGTCAAGCTTTATTATGCGAACCAGGTAGGCATGTCGTCGTCTTTAGTGTTTGCTGCACCAGCCGATATTTTGGAAACTGCGAAAAATTTACAGAATGGCACAGTGGAATTATATAAAATTTTAGAATCGTTTAAATTTAGCTTTACTAAAATGTCGGCTTCGGAAAGCGCACTCGCAAAGATTAAAGTTATATCTGACAAGTATCATCTTGAAGATTCGGATACAAAGATGAACAAGTATCTTCTCGACAAATGTGGCATTACGGCTCAACAACAAAGCGTGCCATCAACCGTTGCTCAGTAATTATTCCCTGCCTACGTGGGCTCTTTGGCGTGCCACTAGTGTTTCCCCATTGTTCAAACAAAGGAGAACGCAATGGGTCAGCTCGATGGGAAAGTCGCAATTGTTACTGGCGCGGGTCGTGGCATTGGTAAGGGTGTAGCGAAAGTTTTTGCCCGCGAAGGCGCAAAAGTTGTAGTCGCAAGTCGAACTCCAGCAACTGTCGCCAGCGTTGTTGCCGAAATTGAAGCTGAAGGTTTCATCGCTTTTGGTGTTGTTGTAGACGTGAGCAATAAAGAACAAATTTTTAACATGGTGGCTGAAACAGTGAAGAAGTTTGGCACTGTCGATATTTTGGTGAACAACGCTCAAGGTTTTGGTACTGCAGAAAAGCCACGCGCTTCTACTATCCCGACGCCAATGGAAGACACCGATGATGCTGAGTGGGAGTACACATTCCGCACCGGCGCAACAGCAACCCTGTGGTGTATGCAAGCAGTTTTCCCGCACATGAAAAAGGCTGGTTATGGCCGCATCGTGAACTTTTCTTCGGGCTCCGGAATGGAAGGTTTTCCTGGTAACACTCCGTACAACGCAACGAAGGAAGCAATTCGCGCTCTCACGCGTACCGCTGCGCGCGAGTGGGGCAAACTCGGAATCACAGTGAACACAGTGAACCCATCACTGAAAACTGATGCGTGGAATAACTGGGAAGCAAATAATCAGGAGTTTGTTCAAGGTTTGAAAGACAAAATGCCACTTGGTTTTGTGGGTGAACCAGAAGAGCATGGTGCGCCATGGGTGGTGTGGCTTGCTAGCAAAGGTGGCGAATATGTGACCGGCATGACCATCTTCCTCAACGGTGGACGGTTCATGAACTAGTTGCCACTACGTGGTGGTCGGCGCAACCGTCGTTGTCGTCGTTGTTGGCGAAGCAGTTGTTGTGGTTGTTGAAGTAGACGTGGTCGTGGTCGTTGAAGTAGACGTGGTCGTGGTCGTGGTCGTGGTCGTTGGCGCAACTGTCGTAGTGGTTGTTGTCGTCGTAGTTGTGGTGGGTGTGGGGCTCAGAAATGGGCCACCCCAGCCCCAGCGAATGTCTGTGGGTGCGGCAAGTGGCAGGCCTGCGAGGCTCGGTTGCAGGTCAAGGTATTTGCGTAGTTGCGCCCATGCGTTCCATGCAGAAATGCCTGTAGTGGGGCAGCCACCTTTCACTTGCTTGCATGCCGCGGTTTGCACCGACATTCCACCGAGCTGAAATGGGATGCCGAGTTCCTTAGCGCGAGCTGCGATGACAGACCATTGTTTCGATTGTGCGCCGCCGTTTGTGTGTACCTGAGGAAGCGCAACAATATTTGGCCCGGCCTGTGCTGAGACCCAAATGACATCGTCAATGGTCCAGCCGTTGTTGCACAATATGCCCCCAACACTTTGCGGGCAACCATCTGCTGAGCCAAAGTTCCAGAGGCGTTGAGCAGAGGTTGCAACAAATCCGTCAACCCAAGCGCGTGCTTGGCCAGAAGGACCCCAGCCGGGCTCTAAGTCATTCGCACCAGAAATAATGATGCGGTTGTTCGATACTGCTCGTGCGGCGTCGACGAGCTGGGCCCAAGCAACCCCTCCAAAGTATCCGTTGAACGTGGTTGCGCCACCGGAGTTACTGGTGCCAATTGCGAGTTCCCACGGGCCTCGTGCACATCGGGCAAGACCATTGGCCCACGCTTGAACCACTGCGATGATGTCAGCATTCGAAATGGTGATGCCGAAGCCGCTACCACCCGTTGCAACTTGTTTACCAAAGAAGAGACCGATCACGCCTTGCTTTACTTTCGTGGCCTGCTCGCAAGCTGCTGTTTCCGCAGTGGGCAGAGTTACTTCTGTCGGGTACACATCTCGACCGCGCACATAGCTGGAAATGGGCGCGTTCCACAGATCGCTAGTTTTCTCAGGTGGGGTGGTGGGGTACCAAACGGGGAGAGCTCTCGCTGGTGTCACAGGCAGTGCGCCCGAGGCATCGGCTGACACCGCACGGATGCGAAATGCACGGCTTTTGATGAGGCGAGGAGCCTTGCCGCGTGAACCAATGCTGAGTTGAAGGCGACACACTTTTGGACCGATAACAGTGAGGATGGTTTTGTTGCGGACGCAGCTACCAGTTGCTCTCCATGTTCGTATACCCGAGACATTGGTGGTGATGAGTGAGGCAAGTGGCTGTTGGGAGTTTGCGGCAAGGGTTGTTGCGTTCCATTTGAACGTGATGGCAGCACTCGCACTGACTTGGCGAAGTGGAGCAATAACCGTGGCAGTCAGAACGCTGCAAAGAAAAAGACCGACAAGTTTTTTCACACGAACCCTTTCGCTTCAGGTGGGAGCTATATGGCGAGTTGCTTGAGTATCTCTGCGAATTGAGTATTTTGGTATAAATATCTATCTATTTTATGGAAAATTCACAGAGAAAACGTCCTTAAGGACTGGTATCGCATAACGTAGGGACATGAACGATGTTGCGCTTCTCAATGAACTTGAGCCCGAGGCAGAACGCCTCTTGAACAGGCATTTAGATTCCGATGAGCCGTGGTATCCACACGACATCGTTCCGTGGGATCGTGCTGCACGTTTGGCAAAAGAAGGCTTTAGTTACGCCGCAGATTCGATTCCAGAAGGAGTTCGTTCTGCATTGTTGGTGAACTTGCTCACGGAAGACAACCTTCCGTGGTACACGCGCACTATTTCGCGTATGTTTGGTGGCGACACCGCGTGGGGTGCTTGGGCACAACGCTGGACCGCCGAAGAGGGTCGTCACGCAATTGCGATGCGTGACTACATCACGGTGAGCGGGTTGCTTAACCCTTGTGAATTAGAAGATGGCCGCATGATTCAGGTCAGTAGTGCAATGGTTCCCGAGCCAGAGTCGGCGGCCGACGGCATGTGCTACGTGGCAGTGCAAGAACTTGCTACACGTATTTCACATCGCAACACTGGCACCATGTTGAACGACAAAGCAGGCTACGACGTCATGATGCGTCTCTCTGCAGATGAAAATCGTCACCATTTGTTCTATAGAGATTTGGTCACCAAGTTGTTTGAGACGCATCCGTCTATGGCAATGGAAGCCTTAACACGGCAAGTGAAGAACTTCTCGATGCCGGGTTTGGGTATTCCGGGTTTTGTGGGTCATGCCCGCGCCATTGCTAAAGCAGGCATATACGACTTGAATATTCATCACGAGAAAATCATTGTGCCGCTACTGACGCGTCAGTGGGCAATTGAAAAAGTTGAAGGTCTCACAGCCGCTGCTGAGCAGGCGCGTATTTCTCTTGTCACGCACGTCGATCGTGTAGGCAAGGCTGCAAAGCGCATGGCAGAACGCTCTGCAGAACGCGCCTCATTGCAAAATGAAGAAAAAACGAGCGACTAGTTAGGCCTCGGCAACCTGTGCCGTGAGAAGTTCAATAATTCCCTCTGGAACAAAGTTGTTCTCGGTGGTGGTACTTGCCTCAACCAGTTCCACCATGCGGTTGACCACTTCAATGGGGTCCATCTGATTCGTGGTCACCATTTGTCGCATCGTTTGGTGCAGCTCGGTTGCTGGTGCGTTCACAGATGCCTCGTTAAACCATTCCCACATTGAGTCGGCCATGCGGTCGTTGAAGCCGGTGTTGTACGGGCCTGGGTTGAGAAGCGTGACGTCGATACCTTGAACAGCCATTTCGGCGCGCAGTGACTTGCCGAAGGCTTCCAGTGCGTGCTTGGTCATGGAGTACGGGCCAAATGCGGGGCCAGCGAGAACTCCGGCAATTGAAGACACGATGATGACCCGACCTTTTCCGCGTTTCACCATTTGCGGTAGTACTGCTTGTGTGATGGCAATGGTGCCGAAAACGTTGACCTCGAAGAGAAAACGAACACGATCCATGGGGACGTCGGCCATGGGGCCTGTTTGACCCGCTCCCGCATTGTTGAGCAACACGTCAATATTCCAACTGTCGACTTTTTTGATATCGGAAGCGTTGGTGATATCGAGCTTTTCCACCTGCAATTGTGGGGCTTCGGCACGAAGCGCAGCGGCTTGAGCCTCTGTCTCGGTAGTCGCAATGACATGGTGGCCGCGAGCACTCAGTGCTAGAGCGGCTCCTTTTCCAAAACCCGAACCTGCACCCGTGATGACAATAGTTAAAGACATAAAACCCCCTCGGGCGAAAGTGTAATGGGAATTTGTTATGGGCGAGAACAACAGACCATAATCTATGGAGTTAACAAAGGGGAAAACATGTCTCAGCCAATGAATCGTAAAGTGGTGCTGAAGTCGCATCCACAGGGTGCTCTCAAAGAATCTGACTTTGAGATTGTGAACGAACAGATTGGCGACGTTGCCGCAGGTTCGGTCCTTGTTCGCGTTGACGTGCTCTCGATAGATGCATTTATTCGCACCACGCTTGACGGTGGCGGTTTCCACACATCTGCTCAACTTGGTGGAGTCGTTCCTGCGTTAGGTGTGGGCACAGTGGTGGAAAGCGCCGACCCTGGTTTTTCTGTAGGCGACACGGTGAGTGGTCCATTCTGCTCGCAGAGCTACGCGTTAATGCCTTCTTTCATGTTGCGCAAGCTCGATACCTCAATTGCGCCCCCTACTGCTTTTCTTGGCGCGCTAGGAATGGCAACTGGTCTTACCTCATATACGGGAATTGTTTATGTAGGTAAAGCAAAGCCTGGAGACACCGTTGTTGTGTCGGGTGCCGCGGGCGCTGTGGGTTCTATCGCGGGCCAAGTGGCTCGTTTGTCGGGAGCCAGCACAGTTATCGGTATCGCTGGAGGTAAGCACAAGGTTGATTTCCTTGTTAATGAACTGGGGTATACAGCAGCAATTGACTACCGCAATGAAAATGTAGAACAACGTCTAGCAGAACTAGCACCCAATGGCGTCGACCTCTTTTTCGACAATGTAGGTGGCGTTGTGCTTGACGCAGTGCTCATGAATATTGCAGAGGAAGCCCGCGTAGTACTCTGTGGCGCTGTATCTCAATATGAAAATATGGCCGATGTACGTGGTCCGAAGAACTACCTCAAAATCCCAGAGCGCAATGCCAGCATGCTCGGGTTCACGATCTTCCACTATGCCCATAAGCATGCAGAAGCTGAAGTACAGATGGGTAAGTGGCTCAAGAGCGGCGAGTTGAAAGTGCGCGAACAAATTGAAGAGGGAATAGATAATTTCCCAGCAACTGTGCGCATGCTCCTCGACGGTGGGCACTACGGCAAGCTGATGTTGCGAGTGCATTAATACCCCATTTTCGACAATGAGAGATTCAGGCAAACTTAGGCGTACGTTACAGGTATGCATGAAACTCCACTTACTGATGTAACGGGGAAATGGGTCATCGCGGCAATCACACGTGATTACTGCGATGTCTGGCACGTATCTGACGGTCACGATCGCGAGGTGATGCATTTGCGCCGACCTGATGAAGGCGTTGAACACCATCATGTTCGTCAAGCACAAGAACATCATGGGCATCGCAGCGACCAAGGAAGCACTGAGTATTACAAATATCTGGCGGCTGTTTTATCGGGCGCAACAGATGTCATGTTGGTGGGTCATGGGTCTGGCAAGTCGAGCATCGTTGAAGAATTCGCTGAGTACTTCAGTAAGCATCGTCCGCAGGACTTCAAACTGGTTACTGAAATACGTCATGTGAATCTTCCTGCATTCTCAGGGGGTGAACTCATTCAGATGGCTCATGAGTGGAAAAAAGTGCAAATGGAATTTGGTTCTTAGAGCAGCGAAACTCGAAGAGCGCGGTGCTGCTGAAATGCGCGGTCGGCGCTAATGCCAATAACGGCGAGAGGTCCGATGAAGAGTATGAGTTTCTCGGTGAGGTTCACATCGGCGGTTTGAAACGACATCACTAATACAGCAATGACCCACACCGCCATAGCGGAGACATTAACTTTGCGAAGGCGCTTCACCTTGATGGTATGTGCGAACTCGATATTGCTCAATGTGAGAACTGAGAGCAAGAGGGTGACGGAAACATTGACACTTGACCCAGCATCAAGAAGCCAAAGAGTCGGAATGACCATGTTCCATGCGGCTGGGAAACCACGAAAGTAATGATCGCTTGATTCAATTTCAGTTTGACTAAACCACAGAGCTGACGAACCGATAACTGAAGCAATGGCAATTTTGCCGAGGTTGCCATGGCTGACAATGTCGAATTGCCACATGAATGCCGCGGGCACGATGACGCAGGTGACATAGTCAATGACCAAATCGAGAATGTAGCCATCGAAGCGGGGTACCTCAGAGTTGGAAAGCCATTTGCGTGCAATGGGGCCATCGATGCCGTCAATGATGAGCGCAACGATGAGCCAGACAACAGCACTTGTTGGTGCATTGTCGAGAACTGCCACGAGGGCGGCCATGCCAGCCAATATTCCGGTCACGGTTAAAGCATGAATGGAAAGGTCGCCACGGGTTTCTGTCACCAGGCCAGAGACTTTTTTACGCACGAGACGACTGTACTGTGTCTTGCGAGATGGCTGGTATCGCACGACAAACAATTCTTGCTCGGACGTGGGTGGCATTGGTCATGTTGTGGGCTTGTTAGGCGGGTTTGTATTGAGGCAAACGTTTCTCGGCAAATGCTTTCCATGTTTCAGTGGCATCTTCAGAGAATGTGGCCATTATCTGTTGGCGATTTTCAAGATCAATAGCGGCCTGCATGCCAGGAATTTCGAGTGCACTCCACATGCCTTCCTTGGTCAATGCGACGCCGATGGGGCTATTCAGCATGATTTCTCGAGCTTTTGAAAACGCACGTTCTAGTAATTGTTCTGGTTGAACTGTGTCCAAAACTAGCCCCATGCGCTCTGCTTCTTCTGCGAGGAAGATGCGACCCGTCAGCATGAGTTCTTGAGCGCGAGCGGCACCAATGAGCCGCGGCAACAGCCAGCTAGTGCCAATGTCGCAAGCAGAAAGACCAATGCGAATGAATGCTGCATTGAATTTAGCTGCGGTCGATGCAAGACGAATATCTGAGCCGAGTACGAGAGCAAAGCCACCGCCTGCAGCCGCCCCATTAACGGCGGCAATTATTGGTTGCGGAATGGATCGCATGTGAGGAATGAGCGACGCAATGTGTTTCTGTGTCGCGAACCCCGATTCCACTTTTCCTGTGTGTGGCATTCCGGGTGCAACGCCGTATCCGGTGAGATCGAGGCCAGCACAGAACCCCTTGCCAGCGCCGGTCAGAACCACAACGCGAGTGTGTGGGTCTACAGAGACCTCATCGAGAGCATGGTGCAGTGCACTGACTAACTCAGTCGTCATCGCATTGAGTTTCTCGGGGCGATTCAGAGTGATGAGAGTAATGCCTTCTTCGGGGTGTGAAATTTCTACAACGGCCATGACACATCTTGTCATGTTGACGAGGTGACAAAACGAAATGTGAGATTGATGCGCGGAGACGTGACCTTCTTGCTCCGTGCGATGCTGTGCTGCCAGCAGTGTTGTGACTGCCCGCTCATGAGAAGCAAAGAGCCGTGGGGCAGGACGACTGCAGCTTTTTCTTTGCTGATGCGATGACGAAAGTCGAACCGACGCTCTGCCCCGAAGGAGACTGAAGCGATAACAGGCTCGGGGCCATTGCAGGGCTCGTCATCGGAATGCCATCCCATTGCATCGTTTCCATCTCGGTAGAGGTTCGCAAGCACGGAATTGAACGGGTGCCCTGTTTCGCGAGTGATGGCCTCGCGGATACTTGTCAGACTAGGGGTCCAGCTATGGGCAACTCTCTCTACACCGGAATAGACATAGTGAATGTCGTTGTCTGCAATCCATGCGGAGCGACGAGGCTCAGGTACCTTTTTGCCGAAAAGAATAAGATGGTGTTCTTCCCATGGCACTTCACTGATGAGCCCATTGAAGTGCTCCTGTGCGGTTGATGTATCAAAAAATTGGGGGAACAACTGTGCTCTGCCATCAAATGGCAGGATGTCTGAAGAATCGGCTGGGAATAACGATGTCACGCTGCAGATGAAACTTTCAACTTCTTCGGGCGAGGGCGCATTGTTGGTGCTGCATCTTCATCGTGAATATTGAAATACGCATAGACCGCCCCAAGTGCTGTCACCGCAACCGAACCAAGGAAAGCTGAGTGGTATCCAGACATGGCTGCTTCTGGTGCGCTGGTTGAGGCAGCAGCATGGTTGACGCGTGAAATGAAAATAGTGGCAAAAATTGCAACTCCAAGCGCTGCTGAAGTTTGACGCTGTGCGGAAAAAATAGAAGATGCTCGGCCGGTATCGCGGGCTTCAATATTTGAATAGGTGGAAGCCTGTAAACCAACGAATGAAAATGATGCTCCGCAGCCACGTATAAACATCAGTACTCGAATTGTCCACATACTTGTGCCAAGGCCAAGAAATGCAAAAGGCAGTGAAGCAAGCGTTGCAACAACAAGACCGAAGGTCACAAGTCGACGTGGTCCTACTGTGTGGTACAAGCGTCCGACAATTTGGCTCATGAGAATGACACCACAGGCTTGGGGCAGCGTGGTGAGGCCCGACTCCAGCGCCGATGCGCCAAACGGACCTTGCAGCATCTGGGGCAAGAGAAATAGAAATGCTGCGAAACTTCCATATGCCATGGTGTTAGTGATGTTGGCATTGCGAAAGATGCGATCTTTGTAAAGCCGTAAGGCGAGCATCGGTTCTTTGACTGTTAGTTCTACTTTCACCAACAATGCAAAAAGTGCAAGCCCACCAAGACCGGTGACGAGCACAGGGGTAGAGAACCAGCCATGAGAAGGTCCTTGTGAAAGCGCATAGAGAATTCCAGCTAAACCAACACCTGACAGAACGAATCCTGGGGCATCAAATTTTCCAGCCTGTGGTTCTTTGTGCTCTCTCAGAAAAAGTGCTCCAAAAATAAAGCCAATCACTCCGATGGGCAAATTGACATAAAAAATCCATCGCCATGACAAGTTGTCGACTATTGCACCACCGATGATGGGCCCAAGCGCCGGTGCAACAACGGTGGGAACAATTAAAATGGTGGATGCGCGAGCGCGCTCGGCGGGAGGAAACGACCGGTAGAGCATCGCTGTTCCGACAGGAACGAGCATGCCGCCACCTACACCCTGAAGAAGCCGGAAGAAAATGAGTTGGCCAAGGCTGTTCGATTGTCCACAAAGTGCCGACGCAGCAGTGAAGAGAAATAATGCAAAGAGAAAAGTCTTCTTCGTGCCAATTTTGTCGCCAATCCAACCAGAAGCAGGAATCCACACTGCAAGTGCAAGGAGATAGCCAATGACGACCCATTCCATAGAGGCCGCCGAAGCACCGAATTCCTCTTCGAGCGTTGGTATGGCCACATTCATAATAGTGGTGTCCATAATTTCGAGGAATAGACCTAATACAAATGTGACTGCCACTATCCATTTGTATTCGAATTTGTCTTGAAGTGCGCTCATAGGCCCCCTTGGTCCACCACGCAGACTAGTGACTCAGTTGGCTTACTATGGCGACGGGGGTTCTTTCATGAGCAGTCAAATGGAAAATATTCACTACAACCCATTCAGCGCTGAGGTTTTGGCAGATCCGGCTGCTGCGCACAAGGAATTGCGAGAGAAATGCCCTGTGCATGAGTTTCGTGAACATGAACCACATTTCACCTCGTTGAGTCGTCATGAAGATGTGCTTGCTGCATTAAAGAATATTGATGTGTTCTCATCGCAGTGGGGTCAAGGCCCTGGTCGTAAACCCGCTATCGCGCTATTTAGCGACCCGCCGAATCACACGAAGTTTCGCAGGCTCGTGAACACATCTTTTACTCCTCGTGCGGCAATGGTGCTCGAACCAATGATTACTGCACTAGTAGAAGAACTCGTGAATTCGATGAGTTCTCAGCCAGGCAACAAAGCAGATCTTCACGATCTGCTTGCAATGCCGCTTCCCGTCATTGTTATTGCTCGCATGCTTGGAGTTCCTGAAGACATGCGCGACACATTCAAAGAGTGGAGCGATGCACAGTTGCAGGGCATGAACATGGTCGACCCAGAGCGTGAAATTGCGGCGCGTCGTGCCATGAGTGAGTATCTCATTAACGAAGTGAATATGCGCCGAGACCTCATTGCTCAAGGCCGCGAACTGCCGAATGACCTCATTTCAGAGTTGACACATGCAGCCATGTCGCACGATGACCCACTGACCGATGCAGAGATGCTCTCAATGTTGGTGCAAATTTTGGTGGGGGGAAACGAAACTACTACCTCTCTCATTACCAACTTGGTGTGGCGTCTGTTGCAAGACCGCAGTAGGTGGAACGAGGTGGTGAATAACCCCGACCTCGTCGATGTTGCTATTGAAGAGAGCCTGCGTTACGACCCTCCGGTGTTGGGCTTGTATCGCACCACCACGTGCCCAGTAACAATGTCAGGTTCAGAAATTCCAAGCGACGAAAAGGTGATGGTGCTTTACGCGTCGGCAAACCGTGACCCCGCTGCATGGGAAGACCCCGATACCTTTCGCCTTGACCGCGACCTGAATCAACTGCGCAGGCATTTGTCTTTCGGATTTGGTTTGCACGTGTGCCCAGGGGCGGCGCTATCGCGCACGGAAACGCGTATTGCTTTGCGAAAACTCATTGAGTTATTTCCAACGCTTGAACTAGACGGAGAACCCGAACGAATTGAAACATTTTTGCTGTGGGGAAAACGCACGTTGCCAGTGAAGTGGTAACAACTATCTTGCGTGTACTACCACTGCATGTCGGGTGAATAAACAGCATTTTGGTTGCCCATTGCATTTCCTGCGTCGGCAATGAGTAACTGGCCAGTGAGCGACCTTGCGGCAGGGGAGCATAAAAACAAAATGTGCGCAGCTGTTTCTTCGGGGCTTTGCAAACGTTGAATAGGTGTATCGCGAATGATGGCCTTGGTGTACTCCACGACATCT
Source organism: Bifidobacterium breve (assembly GCA_945886445.1). GTDB lineage: Bacteria > Actinomycetota > Acidimicrobiia > Acidimicrobiales > Ilumatobacteraceae > F1-20-MAGs119. Next base: position 38,484 of record CAMCZG010000003.1, read on the forward strand.
GGAGAAATATTGGCAACTTCTTTTTCGCGGAACCCTTGAGTATCTACTGGTCCGGGAGCAAGAGCATTAACTGTGACTCCGCGATGAGCGAGGTACAACGCTGTTGTTTTGGTCATGTTCACTACACCTGCTCGAGCTGCACCAGAGTGCAAAAAGAGCGGAGCACCACGGTCGCCCACTTGGTTGTGAACCACGTTCACTATGGAGCCGTCGCCACCAGCAATAAGGTCGGGCACAAACCGGCTGAGCATGTTCCATGTGCCGTGCAGGTTGAGGTCGACCACGGCACGGAATCCGCGGTCGGAAATTTCTGACGGGCGCGCAGGAAACTGCCCACCTGCGTTGTTGATGAGAAAATCGAGTTTGGCAAATGACGTCATCACCGTGTTGCGAAGTGATTCAACGCTTTCGGTATTGCGAATATCGCATACCTGAGAAATGCACCGAACGCCGAGTGCTTCAATATCGGCATGCGTCGTTGCCAAGTTGTCGGCGTCGCGTGCGGCTAGGGCAACGTCGGCGCCCAATTGGGCAAAGCCAAGAGCAGTAGCGCGACCGATGCCACGGCCTCCTCCGGTCACGAGAACCGTACGGCCAGTAAACAGGCCTGGTGCAAAAGTTTCTGCTGCAGAGCGGGGGGTGCTTGTCATTCCAACGAGAGTAGCGAACTACCATCGGGTCTATGCGAGCGGTGATATGTAAAGAACTAGGACCACTGGAAAATTTGTCACTAGAAGAGGTTCCAACACCTCCTCTTTTGAATGGAAATGTTCGTTTGAGAGTGTTGGCTAGCGGCGTGAACTATGTCGATGGGCTTCTGATACAGGGGAAGTATCAAATAAAGCCGCCCACCCCATTTATTCCGGGCATGGAAGTGGTGGGAGAAGTGATTGAGTGCTCAGACGATGTGTCTGCGGAGTTTTTGGGTAAGCGCGTTTTGGCCAACGTTGGCTTTGGGGGTTTTGCAACTGAGGCAGTAGTTCGCGCAGATCGAGTCATCAATATTCCCGACACGTTGTCTACAGGTCAGGCTGCAAGTTTTTTGCAGAGTTATCTCACTGGTTGGTTTGCTCTCACACGACGAGCACATATCAGTGTCGAGTCGAGTGTGAAAAAGGAACAATGGATGCTGGTGTTGGGTGCGGGAAGCGGGGTTGGTCTTGCCGCTGTCGACATTGGTACTGCTCTTGGTTTACGAGTCATTGCTGCAGCCTCGTCACAGGAAAAACGCGACCTTGCTCTTGCGCGGGGTGCAAGTGCAGTGGTCGACTCGTCGAGTGAAGACGTGAAAGAACAGGCGAAGGAAATTTCGGGTGGCGGAGTCGATGTGCTGTACGACCCTGTGGGTGGATCTCTTGGGGAAACCTGCTTGCGGGCGCTTGGCGAAGACGGCCAGTATCTGGTCATCGGGTTTGTTGGTGGAATCCCTCAATTGCCGGCCAATCAGGTGCTCCTGCGCAATCGCAGAGTGGTTGGGGTCGATTGGGGGGCATGGGCTGGTCGTCACCCGCAAGAAAACGCCCAGTTGCTCGACGAGGTATTGGCCAAAATCGCCACGAATGATTTATGTCCAGTGGAACCCCATGTGTATTCACTCAGCGAAGCGGCCACGGCCTTAAAAGATTTAGAAGAAAGGCGAGTGGCAGGCAAGGTGGTACTCGTTGCCGACGAAGCGAAATAGGTAGTCTGAGCAAATGGCTTCTCTTAAACCTTTCAAATTCGGCGCAAAAGCAAAGACCGCAGGCAGCGGTAAAGAATGGGCAGAAATTGCCAAGCAAGCAGAAGATCTAGGTTATGTCTCGTTGCAAATGGACGATCACTACACCAAGCAATTCGCGCCCGTACCTGCCCTCATGGCAGCCGCAGCGGCTACAAAAACTTTGCAGGTGGGAACACTGGTTGCAGGAAATGACTTCCGTAACCCAGTCGTGTTCGCCAAAGAAGCGGCAACAATCGACCTGTTGTCTGACGGTCGTTTCATGATGGGTTTGGGTGCTGGCTGGATGAAAGAGGACTACACCATCACCGGTATCACTCAAGACGATGCAATGACACGTATTGAGCGTTTGGAAGAAGCAATCACAGTGATGCGCGGTTTGTGGGGCGCAGGTCCTTTCTCGCACGAAGGACGCTTCTACAGTGTCTCTGAAATTGATGCGATGCCAAAGCCCATCTCGAATATCCCCATCACTGTTGGCGGCGGAGGTCCAAAATTGCTTGCCATGGCCGCACGCAAGGCTGACGTCATTGGCATTAACCCGAAAATTGTTGGCCGTTCCATTAACCCTCGTTCAATGGCTACAGCGGCAGCAGACGTCGTGGACGAAAAGATTGGTTATGTAAAAGCTGCAGCGGGCGACCGTTTCGACCAGTTGGAATTGCAGTTGCAAGTTTTTGCAACAGTTGTTACCGACGACCCAATGTCGGTTGCAGAGAAAATGGCACCGATGTTCGGCTTGCCACCAGAAGTTGTCTTGCAGGCCCCATACTTCCAAATTGGAAGCGTGCAGCAAATTACCGACAACATCACGATGTTGCGCGAGCGCTGGGGCATCACCTACATCGCATTCCAGCAAGACGCAACGGCGGCGATGGCTCCTGTTGTTGCTGCGCTCGCTGGTAAATAGAACCCAGACGCCAGAGTTGTGAACGTTGTGCCACCATCTGCTGTCGCATCGAGATTGCGGCCGTTTGGCACCACTATCTTCGCCGAGATGTCTGCGCTTGCAGTGGAACTTGGAGCAATCAACTTAGGTCAAGGCTTTCCCGATTCCGATGGGCCAAGGGAAGTTCTTGATATAGCAATTGACTCCATTAATGCGGGGTTAAACCAGTACCCACCCGGAAATGGAATGCAGGTATTGCGCGGAGCAATTGCGCAACATCAGCTTCGGTTTTATGGGGTTTCCTACAATTGCGATACAGAAGTGTTGGTAACTGCAGGGGCAACTGAAGCAATAGCTGGAGCAATACTTGGGTTGCTCGAGCCAGGCGATGAAGTGGTTCTCTTCGAGCCCATGTACGACAGCTACCAAGCATGTATTGCATTAGCCGGAGCGGTATCGGTTCCAGTTTTGCTTGAACCACCTTCGTATAGGCCAAATATGGCGGCACTGGAATCTGTCATTACTGAACGCACAAAGATACTGCTCATCAACTCTCCGCATAACCCAACAGGAATGTTGCTCACGCGAGAAGAGCAAGAGCAAATTGTTCGCATTGCGCAGCAACACGATTTGGTAATTATTTCCGATGAGGTTTATGAACACCTGGTGTTCGACGGGCAACATCACACATCGATCGCTGAAATTCCAGAGGCACGAGAGCGTTCTATCGTTATCTCAAGTGGTGGCAAAACTTTTAGTACAACAGGTTGGAAGGTGGGTTGGGCAGTGGGTCCTGCACATCTCATTGCGGCAGTTCGTTCCGCAAAACAATTTCTCACTTATGTAAATGCAGCTCCATTTCAACCAGCTATTGCGCACGGTCTCTTAATGCCAGATGAATATTTCGAACGATTGGCAAATAATTTGGAAGATCGTCGTAATCAATTGTGTGAGGTACTTTCGGAATCGGGATTCGAATACTTCTCTCCAGAGGCAACATATTTTGTTACTGCAGACATTCGTTCAATGCAGCTAAACGGAGATGGACGCGAGTTTTGCCGCCGACTAGCGCATGAAGCGGGAGTGGTAGCCATACCAAATGTCGCTTTCTATACGCCGCAAAATGCGCACCATGGCAGGCACCTCGTTCGTTTCGCCTTTTGCAAGCAGGAAAGTGTTATCACCGAGGCAGCCAATCGTCTGCGAAACTGGTCTCTGTGAGAATCGCCGCAATTCAGCACGACATTCAGTGGCTCAATCGAGAAGCCAACTTTCTACATCTTGAATCACTCATTGCCTCGGCTGCGCGGGGTGGTGCTCGTCTTGTCGTGCTTAGTGAAATGTTTTCCACGGGTTTCGCCATGGGTGAAAAATGGATCAACGATTTGCCAGAACCTTTTGATGGTCCGAGTTCACAGTTCTTGCAGCGTATGGCGCAAAAGTTCGGCGTATGGATTGGAGGTACGTGTGCAGAATTACCCGCAACCAATGACGCGCTACCGGGAAACACCTTTATTGTTTCGTCACCAGATGGAGTTCTCACGCGATACGTGAAGATGCGTCCGTTTTCCTACAGCGGGGAAGACAAGTGGTTTCGCGCCGGTTCCAACATCGTGACACTCGATGTCGAGGGCGTCCGCGTGGCGCTCTTCGTGTGCTACGACTTGCGGTTTGTTGAAGAGTTTTGGAATTGCGCAGAACAAACCGATGTCTATTTGGTGCCTGCGAATTGGCCTGACAGTCGTCGTGAGCACTGGCTGGCGCTTTTGCAGGCGCGCGCAATTGAAAACCAAGCCTATGTTGTGGGTGTTAACCGTGTTGGCCAGGGTGGGTCTTTGATCTACTCGGGAGACAGTCGAATATTCGGTCCGCTCGGCGAAACACTTGCGGCTGGAAACGCCACAGAAGAAATTCTTTTTGCCGACATAACGAAAGAGCACGTGGCGAAAACTCGCCTGAATTTTCCCTTTATGGATGATCGTTAATTAGAATATTTTGGCCACTGCGAAAACTTGTCTAAAGAAATCACAGTGTTGCGCATTTGTTCTGGAGCAACAGGATGAGAAATAAGGTAACCCTGTGCCTTCGCGCAATGAAGGTCAATAAGCGCTTCTAGCTGTTTGTCGGTTTCCACGCCTTCGGCAACAGTGTCGAGACCGAGTGCATCGCTCATGGCCAAAATAGTTTTCACAATAGACCTGGCGCTCACATCGTCAGCAATACCGCTAATGAAAGATCTGTCAATTTTGAGTCGTTGAATAGGGAAACTTTGCAGAAGCGAGAGCGATGAGTATCCAGTACCAAAGTCGTCAATGGCAATCCGCACACCAAGAGTGTTCAACCGACGCAGAGCAGCAAGGGCCTGTTCGGGTTCGGTAATCATGATGCTTTCAGTCATCTCGAGCCATAGCTGCTGGGGCTGTACGCGTGTTCGCGAAAGGGCCTCACTCACCACCGACACAAATTGAGGATCATGAAGTTGACGTGGTGACACATTGACAGACATAGATGCGGTCTCAGGGCAAATGCCAGCATCAATCCAACTGCGCAAGTGTGTGAGCGCTTCAATGAGCGCCCAAGCACCTATTGGCACGATGATGCCAGTTTCCTCAGCAATTGGAATGAATTGCGCTGGAGAGCTAGTGGATCCGTCTTCACGTTCCCAGCGCATGAGAGCCTCAAAGCCAAGAACATCGCCTAATTGCAGGTCGATAATGGGTTGATAAACAAGCGTGAGTTCTTGTCTTTCCAATGCCCTATAGAGCGCGGTTTCTAAAGTGAGCCGTTGCGTGGCTCGTTCAAGCATTGATGCATCAAATAATGCGATGCAGTTACGCCCTGCATCTTTTGCCCTGTACATCGCAGCGTCGGCATGGCGCAAGAGTTCCTCGGGCGAAGGGGAGTCGGCCGCGTTTGAACATGAAACTCCAATGCTTGCCGAAACAAATACGTCTCCTTGTTTGAGCGCAAGGGGCTCACGGAAACATTCAAGAATTCGTTCGGCGGTTTTCATGGCCTCAATGTCGCCAATGCTGTTGGGCTCTAAAACAACAAATTCGTCACCACTAATGCGACCAACTATGGCCGATGGCGGAACAGCATTGGTGAGTCGCTGCGCAACGGCCACCAAAACATCGTCTCCGGCACTGTGGCCAAGTGAGTCATTGATATTTTTAAAACGGTCGACGTCAATGAAATGAACTGCCGGAACTTTCCCGGTGCGCCAAGCGCTATCGACTGCTTCCTCTATGTGCTTTAGCATGAGTGAACGGTTGGGTAAAAGCGTCAGTGCGTCGGTTTGGGCTGTTTTCACCAGTGTTGCTTGCGTTCGAGCATTGGTTCTCACGGCCTGTACAACTCGAGCCGTTACCGAAGCGGCAAGAACAAACAACGAGAGTGCACGTACGATGCGGTCTACCTGATTGCGCGGATCAAATAGGGCAATGGTGATGAGCGGCACAACGAGTGCTGTTGTGGTGAGTACCAAGCGGCCAAGTAGGGGTTGTCGTTGGCGCGTGGTGCTGCGATGAGTGAGGCTGCGTACTGAAGGATGCAAGAAGGTTGCAGACGCCAAAAAAAGACACATGACATACGGCGCGTTGAGGAATCGGTCGGAAACGCTTGCATGCCCTGACTTGTCGAAGGCAAAAAGGAAGTCACCCAGTAGTGATAATGAAATGGCGCCAAAGAGCAACCAGATGGAAGGTGTACGGCTTGCTTCGCTAAAGAGAAGTGAGACGAGAAGGAACAATACAATTGTGCTTGTTGCCAGTGTGATGCCTCGCAAGACACTTATTGCCGTTGGTTCCCCAGAAATATTGAGGGAAGGTTGCAATAACCCAACCCAAATGAGAAGCCAAGCTCCTAATGCAACAACCAATGCGTCTCCGAGAGAATTAAGAATTGCCGTACCATTGCGCCGCAAGGTGACGAGAAGAAGCACGCTCGCGAGAAGTATTTGGACTGCGAGAAAAAATGATTCCGACACAATGCGCAATGCTTCGTCAGGTTGTGAATTGTCGGCAAATATTTGCCCAGTAACGGTGAAGAATGAAATCGCTAGAATCACAAGCCAGGTTCGGGGGTCGGGCCGATGCGCGAAGAACCCAATGATGACGCCAACAGCCAATTGGGTAGCCGCTATGAAATAAAAGGTGTCTCCCACGGTGGTGGAGGGGATGAGTATGTTGACAAGCCCGAGGGCTACTCCCACGGCCCCGACGAGCCATGCCAATTGAGAAAAGCTTTTACGCACTGACTTTTCAGGCTACACATGACCCGAATTGCAAGGGTGGATCAACTAATATGGGGGTAGGCGGAGTGCCTCTTTTTTGGAGTACCTCCTCGCATGTATGTCACCCGCCACTCTCACGTTGTAGACCACAACCTGCAAGATTCCCTGTGGAACCTCTACGTTCGCGCCTATTTGCCTGAGGCCGAGCTGACAGCAACGCATGAGATGCTTGATCGTTTGGAATTCAACGATCAAATGACCTTGCAGAGCAATCGCGCCTGGGTGGTGTGGGATGACGGCGTACCTGTTGCTATGACGCTCATTGCAACCGATGTACGGGCCACCCGCTGGCTCTCGGAACTCTATTTCGCCAAGCATTACCCCGACCGTTTTCGCAATGGTCAGGTGCATTACGTGGTGTGGGCGGTGGTCGACCCCGAGTATGTGGCAAAGGGAGCGGTCATCCATTTGGGGAAGCATGCGCTCGCTGTAGAGGCCGCCGAAGGGGCTTTGCTGGTGTTTGATACCCCCGAGAGCAACCAGCCTGAAGCCACCGGTGGTGCCGCAGAATTAATGGTGCGTTTGGCGCGGATGGTCTCTGAGGCAGATCTCATACCCATCACCACCCAGCGTTACTACGCCATCGACTTCGTTCGTCCTCGTGAAACTGGCGTAAAAGCAGAATCGACCATGCTCACCTCCTAGCGAATGCGCTACGTTTCTCATAGATGGTTACTACCTCTTCCACTGTTGATGTGGTCATTCCTCATTCGCACATGATGGCCGATCTATTGGGAATGCGCGACGAGCATTTGCGCCGCATTGAAGATGCCTTCCCGTCAACAAAAATTTCAGTTCGTGGCAATGTGGTGTCTTTAGCTGGGACTGACTCGGCAAAAGCCGGGCGCCTTTTTGAAGAACTCGTCATGTTGTTACAAAAAGGCGAAGCCTTCGATTCTTTGGTCATCGATAGATCAATTGACATGGTGCGTAATAACCAAAGCCCGAGTGACGTACTCACCGATGAAGTGATGCGCGCGGGTCGTGGCCGTGCTGTGAAGCCCAAAACAGCGGGCCAAAAACGGTATGTCGATGCCATACGTGAAAACGTCATCACTTTTGGTGTGGGGCCTGCAGGAACGGGTAAAAGTTGGCTAGCAGTTGCCATGGCAGTGCAGGCGCTCCAAGCAAAACAGGTGCAACGCATTATCCTCACGCGCCCTGCCGTGGAAGCAGGCGAGCGGCTGGGCTTCTTGCCCGGTGATCTCATGGCAAAGATTGACCCTTATTTACGGCCGTTATACGACGCGTTGTACGACATGGTCGACCACGAAGGCGCCCAGAAACTCATTGAGCGCCAAACTATTGAAGTGGCTCCGTTGGCGTTCATGCGCGGTCGCACACTCAACAACTCGTTCATCATTCTCGACGAAGCCCAAAACACGACACCAGAGCAAATGAAAATGTTCCTCACAAGAATTGGCTTCAACTCTAAAGTCGTGGTGACCGGCGACGTTACTCAGATTGATGTTCCAAATGGCAAAAGTGGTCTCGTCGGTCTGGAAAAAATTCTCACCGGAATTGAAGGCTTAGAGTTCGTACATTTGTCCAAATCAGATGTCGTACGCCATCGCATCGTTGCCGATATTGTGTCTGCATATGAAGAAAAACAGCGCTGACATCTGAATGGTTGACTTTTTAGGAAGGTTTAAAAAACCAAAGCGTGTTGGAGGCGACGGAGAACTCACTGTTTTTTGTGCCTCAGAACAGAGCGGAGTCGCCATAGACCTTGCTCGCTGGCAACAACTCGCCACCGATGTGTTGAAAGCTGAAGGTGTTCGTGGCGCCGCCGAGATGAGTATTTTGTTTGTTGAACCTCACGTGATGGCGGAAATGAATAGCGTTCATATGGGCAAGAGCGGCCCTACCGATGTCTTGGCTTTCCCCATTGACGCGTTTGTGCCCGAATCTGCCAGCGGTCCAGGGTCAATGTCGCGCGGCCCAGATAGAGCCGCAGAAAATATGGAAGATTCACCTTTGCTTCTTGGTGACGTGGTCATCTGCCCAGAAATCGCCTTAGCGCAAGCCCCAACTCATGCGGGAACCTTCGATGATGAAATTGCGCTTTTGGTAACGCATGGCTCGTTGCACGTCTTGGGCTATGACCACGCCGAAGATGAAGAGCGTGTACGTATGCAGAGCCGCGAGAAAGAACTTTTGGAACAGTTTTTCTGGAAGTCACCTGCCCCGCTCAATTTTCGTATCGATCATCCAGAGGATGCACAATGATTGCTTCAACGCCAACTAGCGCCGACTACTGGATATTGGCTGCAATTCTCGGATTGCTTGTCTTGCTTATTTTTTTCGGTGTCGCCGAAATGGCTCTCTCGAGAATTTCAAAACCAAAGGCAGCAGCGTTAGCCGATCAAGGAGTGAAGTCAGCGCGGTCGCTTGCAAAACTCGTTATTGACCCGGCTCGCTGGGTAAACCCATTGCTGTTAAGCGTGAACATTTGCCAAACCGTTCAAGCCACACTCACTGGTGTTGTCGCCGGGCGTTTATTCGGAGCTGCTGGAGTTGCAGTAGGCGTTCTCTTGAATGTTGTGGTGTTTTATGTGTTTGCCGAGGCCGTGCCCAAAACATATGCAGTGTTGTATCCAGAAAGAGCAGCGCTCATTATTGCTCGTCCGACGAGTTTCATCGTGTCGTTCTGGCCGCTGCAGTTTGTGTCGCGCGGCCTGATTTCACTGACCAACGTTATTGTGCGTGGCAAGGGTCTGCAGTCGGGGCCATTCGTTAGTGAACAAGAGTTCCTTGGCATTGTGGAAGCCGCTGCGCAAGATGAAGTAATCGAGCATGAAGAGCGCGAATTGATTGAATCGATTATTGAGTTCGGCGACACGGTAGTGCGCGAAGTCATGGTGCCACGTCCCGACATGGTCACCGTCGATCACAACATGACCATTACTGAAGCACTCGATGTTGCCATTTCCGAGGGATACAGCCGACTCCCGGTAATCCAAGAAGGCGAAGAAGATATCGACGTGGTGGGCATTGCCTACACAAAAGATCTCATGCGGGCAGAACGCGAAGGTTTAGGCACTTCGGTCATGACCGATCTCATTCGTAAAGTGGTCATTGTTCCTGAGACCAAGCCGGTGAATCGTTTGATGCGCGAGATGCAGCGAGAGAAATACCACCTTGCTGTAGTTGCCGATGAACATGGGTCAATTGTTGGAATTATTTCACTCGAAGATTGCCTTGAAGAATTAGTTGGTGAAATTATCGACGAGTTTGATGACGATGAAGTGGGTGTTGTTCGTTTACCAAACGGCAACTATCGAGTAGATGGCAAAATGCCTATTGACGACGTCAACGACTTGCTGGCAACACATCTCCCCAATACCGATTGGGACACATTGGCAGGTTTTGTCTTCAACATGGTTGAACGCGTGCCTGAGCCAGGCGAAAGCGTTGAGGCTGAGGGTTGGAAATTTACTGTGGAAGAGCTAGTGGGCCGCAGAATTCGCACCATCCAAATTTCTGCCCATGTTCACGACGTTTCAGATTCCTGATGCGAAGTCGGCACTTCAGGCGGGGCTAGTTTGAAGTAATGGAGATTTCATTTGAAGGTAAGGTCGCTCTAGTTACTGGGGCATCTAAAGGTATCGGCAAGGCAATTGCAAAGACTCTCGCAGAGAGTGGCGCAAAAGTGATGTTGTCGTCACGCAAGGAAGATGCACTGCGAGAAGCCGCAAAAGAAATTGATGGCATTACTGAAGTATTTGCCGCCAACGCTGGCGATATTCCATCTGGACGGGAATGCATTGCCGCCACTATTGAAAAATTCGGTGGTATCGATATTCTTATCAACAACGCAGCCACCAACCCTTACTACGGAGATTCGCTCGGGGTCGATGAAGCCCGATTCGATAAAACCTTTCAGGTCAATTTAAAAGGCCCATTGTTTTGGACACAGATGGCCTATGAAATGGCGCTCAAAGAAAAGCCTGGAGTCATTTTAAATATTGCCTCTGTTGGCGGAATGCGCACAGAATCGGGTTTGAGTATTTACAACCTCACCAAAGCTGCACTCATACATTTCACCCGGCAACTCGCAAGCGAGATTGGTCCGAATCGTGTGGTGGGTATTGCTCCTGGGTTAGTGAAAACAGACTTTGCTGCAGTGTTGGTTGATAATTTTGGAGATGCGCTTGCAAAGCGAACGCCACTAGGTCGCCTTGGTGAGCCTCAAGACATTGCCAATCTTGCTGCATTCTTGGTGTCAGATGCCGCGAGTTGGATTACCGGTGAAACGTATGTCATCGACGGTGGAGCAGGGGTTGCCCACTCTTAGGCCACTTTGTCTATGGGGTGAGTATTTCTCGTAACGCTTGTCGCTGGGGTTTACCAAGTGCGCTTCGTGGGATGCTGTTGATTATTACAACCTGGCGTGGAGCCATGAATCGAGGCAGTGATTCAGCCACGATCTCTCTCCACTCGGTCAGGGTATGTGTAACCGAAGTATTTGTAGGCACGATGAAGGCGACAACTCGTTGCCCCCACTCTTGGTCATCTACACCCACAACGCATACGTCACTCACGTCAGGGTGATTCACAAGGGCAGCCTCCACCACTTCTGGCCAGATATTTTCACCACCAGAAATGATGAGTTCGCTTCGGCGACCAACCACTGACAGTTGATTGTCTAGGCTCATACTTCCGAGATCACCAGTGTGCAGCCAGCCTTCGCTGTCGACGGGGTGACCTAATTGGGGCTGGTAGTAGCGGTTCATGAGCACGGGTCCGCGTACCAAAATTTCTTGATCTGCAGATATGGAAATTTCTATACCAGTAAGTGCAGTGCGGTTGTACACAACGCCGCCCATGGTTTCTGTGAGGCCGTACGTGGTGGTGACATTTGGTGGCAACGTAGGCGGTGGTTTTGCTCCGCCGAGGAGGATGTTGTCAAACAGTTCAGCATTGATACGCCCAAGCGCAGTCGCCACAAGCGATGTATGTGTGACGCCACTCCGGGCGAGCCCCTCAACTTCAGCGGCATCGAATTGCGAAATGGTCGTGAGTTTGCATCCCCAATGAAGAGCTCTGGAAATGACTCCGAACCCTCCAACATGAGATGGAGGTAAACATGCAAGCCAGTGCGTTGATGACGTGTCGCCGAAGTACTGCGCAACGATATTGGCATTTGCTCGCAGTGAGTCGTGCGTGTGTACGACTCCTTTTGGCGTACCGCTACTTCCGGAGGTAGTGAAAATAACAGCGTCATTCTCGGCGACGTGTGATTCGTGGTGTGCAATGACGCTTCGACCATTTACTGTAACGAGTTCTTGAACTCCGAAATCTTCAACAAGCTGGGCCTTTTGAGCGTGCGGCAAGCGCTGATCAATAGGGAATGCACAGTCACCTGCGTGCCATATTTTTTGAAGTGCAGAGACAAACTCGCCGGACAGAGCCATGTCGATGCCCACGAGTTTGTTCATATGCAAAGGTTAGACCGCTATTTCGTGAGACACTAATGAGGTGACAGATTCGCAATCACCTGCCAACGAAATTTCCGCTATCAAACTTTGGGTGATGGGGGCTCGGCCCAGAACTTTGCCAGCAGCGGTGGTGCCGGTCTTGGTGGGAGCGGCTCTATCGGTCGGGACAGCGCACCCGATGTGGTGGCGCATCGCCCTCGCACTCGTTGTGAGCCTCTCTTTGCAAGTGGGAGTGAATTACGCCAACGACTACAGCGATGGGGTGAAGGGAACCGACGCCGTTCGAGTAGGTCCTTTGCGTCTGGTGGGCTCTGGCCTAGTGGCCCCGAAGTCAGTGAAGCGAGCAGCCTTCTTGTCCTTTGGATGTGCAGCTGTGTGTGGCCTCATTCTCTCCTTGGCAACATCACCGTGGCTGCTTCTTGTAGGGGTGTGTGCAATTGCTGCGGGTTGGACATACACGGGAGGCCCCCGACCTTATGGGTACTTGGGTCTGGGAGAAATATTCGTCTTCATTTTTTTTGGTGTTGTCGCAACATTGGGAAGCGCGTACGTAGTTGCCGAAGAACTCACTAGTGCAATGTGGATCTCGTGCGTTCCAGTTGGCTGTTTTGCTTGTGCACTACTTGTTGTCAATAACTTGCGAGATATACCAACCGATAGCACAGTGGGAAAGAACACTTTGGCGGTACGTCTAGGTGACCCGCGAACGCGACAGTTTTTCCTCTTTCTGTTCGCGCTTTCCGCAGTATTCGTTATCGGGGTAGCTATTCAAAAGCCTGCAGCAATTTTGGGTCTCCTCGGTATTGCTAGTGCACGGGGTGCAGTGCGTGCTGTACGTGGCGGAGCGAGCGGTCGAGATCTCATTGCGGTTTTAGGTGCAACCGGGCGCGCTCAACTTATTTTCGGTCTGCTTTTCTCGCTTGGTTTACTCATCGCTAACCGCTAGTGCGGCAAAATGAATTGAGATACAACTGAGCAGAATTCCGTTGGTTTTTGAAATGGAACTGAGTGTCCACAATGTGGAATCGGTGCACGCTGTGCGGCTGGTCCGATGAGAGCTTTCATCTCGTCGGCAATTTGAGAGAATTTGAGATCGTCTTCACCTGTGACGAGCAATACGGGCATGGTGAGCTCAGAGAGTCTTGTCCATAAATCTTCTTGTGTGCCGGTGCCCATTGTGCGCAAACTCATAGCGAGTCCGCCCGGTTTGTTTTTGAGCCGTATCGACATATCAATTTGGTCTGGAACGTAGCCATTAAATATTGCTTGGCGGGTCCACCCGTTGAGAAAATCCTGCAGTGGAGTTTGTTCAATTGTTTGAGCGATGTTCTCGTCGGCAATGCGGCGTGCTTCGCGTTCTTGTTTGCTGCGTAACCCAGGAGTAGCACCACACAAGACCAAGCGTTTTACAGAACTTGGTGACTGCAGAGCGCAATGAAGAGCGACGCGAGCCCCAAGTGAATAGCCAACGTACGTTGCGTCTCCACAGAGTTCAACAATCTGTTGTGCGGCTTGCCAAAGATCGCCTTCCTCTGAACCGCTTTCACCATGACCAGGAAGATCAACTGAAATCACTTGTGGTGACAACACGTTTAACTCTTGAAAAAGTATTGGAACAATGTGGTGCCAAACATCTTTTGCTTGTGTAAAACCATGAATGAGAACAATTTTCTCGCGTGAGGTATTTGGACCGATCGAGGAAAAACCGAGCATGTTGAGAGTTGAACTCAAGACGTAAGAGTGCGAGTTGCGAGTCGCCGTAATACATTCTCGAAGACCGCAACATCTTGCGCCCCTGGTACGGTCCATTTGCCGTCGAAGACGAACGTAGGAACAGCGGTGATTCCAAGTTCTCCTGCCAACGAGAAATCGGCAAGTACTTCCTCAAGGCCTTCATCGGATGAAAGGTATTGGCGGATTACTTCTGGTTCGATTCCAGCACGTTGTGCACACTCCACAAGTACGTCGGAATGACCGATGTCTTGGCCATTAGTGAAATAGGCCTCGAGCAGCGCTTGCTTCAACGCAATTTGTGTCTCGTGGCCATGGTGTATGAGTGCCAAATACAATAGGCGGTGCGCTTGCAAAGTGTTCGCACGAATGGCATTCTCCATATGAAATTCGATGCCGCTGTCGTGTGCGGCTGAAGTGACGTGATTGATAATTTGATGTGCTTTTTCCACGCCACCAAATTTCTTTGCGTATCCGTCAACTACTGGGCTAGGAGCATTTCTCGGAGCAGTGGGGTCAAGCTGGAACGGGCGAAAACTAATATTGATGTTGAGGTCAATACCTTCTGCAGCAAGATTCGCCAGGGCCGTTTCAAAGCGCTTTTTGCCGATGTAGCACCATGGACAAACAACATCAGACCAAATTTCTACGTTCATAACGTTACTCTAGGGCAGCGGAGCGTGTAAGAATTTACCCCTGAGACGAGAAATGGCGAAATATGACAGCACTGACGACTGCTAACGCGCAAGCCACTTTTTGTGCAACCTTGGTTGACGAGTGGATTCGCGATGGGGTGCAGCATGCCTATATTGCGCCTGGGTCTCGTTCTACGCCTTTGGCGCTAGCGCTGACGGCACGCTCGGAAATGTCGGTAGAAGTATTTATTGACGAACGTTGCGCAGCTTTTGCCGCATTGGGTGCGGGAAAGGCAACTGGTTTTCCTGCGGTGGCCTTGTGCACCTCGGGCACCGCAGCAACTCATTTTTCTGCAGCCGTCACTGAAGCCTCGCTTTCTGGGGTGCCGCTCATTATCTGTACTGCAGATCGACCGCCAGAATTGAGAGACGTAGGCGCCGCACAAACCATTGACCAAACCCATTTGTACGGCACTTCGGTGAGGTGGTTCCACGACCCAGGCGTTGCTTCATACGACGCCGCACACACCTGGCGGGCTCTTGCGAACCATGTGGTAGCGCGAACCATGGGTCCAGTGTCGGGGCCAGTGCATCTCAACTTGCCCTTTCGTGAGCCGTTGCTCGGCGAAGTGGTCGATATGCCACCCAAGCGACAGCACGATGCCTCTTGGTCTGGTTTCCATGCGGGGCGGTCACAGCTCACAGACTGGGAAATTGACGACCTAGCTCACCGGTTAGCGGGTAGGCGTGGAGTCATTATTGCTGGCGATGTGGGAGCCGGTTTTGAGTTGGCTACCTACACGTCGGCAGTGAGTGTTCTGAGTTCAGTTTTACATTGGCCAATTTTGGCTTGTCCTCAAAGTGGTCTACGAGGAGGCTCGGCAAATATCGTTTCGCACTTCGATGGAATTGTGCGTTCGCAAAGTGCGCTAGGTCTATTGGCTCCAGAAGTTGTTTTGCAACTCGGGAAACCGCCGGCCTCAAAGGTTCTTGGGCAATGGATAGTTGCATCTGAGGCAGAAGTCATTGCGGTGCATGGCCCTGGTACTTACCAAGATGCCCAACACATAACCTTTATGCACATAGAGGCCGACGTGGCGAACACTATTGATCGCCTGTGCTCTGTTGCGGCAGCAGTTGTTGACACACGTGAGCAAGAAGCTATTTGGAAATGGGACTCGGCTTGGAGAAACGCGCAAAGAGCGGCTTCGCAAACAATTGAAAAAGAGTTGTCTGCGCTCAAAGAAATTTCTGAACCTGCAATTGCGCGCTTATTCGCAGAAACCTTTTCGGTTGGCATGGTGAGTTCGTCTATGCCTATTCGTGATGTTGAGTGGTTCTCTGAAGGTAAGGAAAACGGAGTCCTCTTTTCAAATCGCGGTGCCAATGGTATTGATGGCATTATTTCTACCTCCATCGGAATTGCTCAGTCTCTGCGCACTCCAATTGGCGTGTATCTAGGCGATCTGGCGTTTCTTCACGACGGAACAGCACTCATCGGGCTGATGACTCGCAACCTCAATTTGCGTATTGTGGTCGTTGACAATAGCGGAGGGGGCATTTTCTCTTTTCTTCCTCAAGCCTCACAAGTCAATAAAGACGTGTTTGAGAATCTCTATGGCACTCCACACGGTGCCGATATTGCAATGCTGGCTCGCGCTCATGGAATTGAAGTCCTTGAACCCAAATCGCTGAGTGAATTGAGCGCAGCTATGCAAGGTTCAGGAACTGTCGTCATTTTGCTGAAAACCAATCGAGAGAGCAACGTGAGCATTCACGAACAATTGCATACAGCAATTGCGTCTTCTGTCGATGCAATTACGAATTCATAATTGCGTTCGTCATTGCCTTAAATTTCGCTTCGGTTTCAGCAAGTTCTAATTCTGGTTCACTATCGGCAACAATGCCACCACCCGCAAAGAGACGTGCAGACATGAGGTCTTTGCTGAACTGAGCACAGCGAATAGTGACCGCCCATGTTCCATTGCCTTGCGCATCGCACCAGCCCACAGCACCGCCGTAGCGGCCACGATGCATCTTCTCCACCCGGTTGATGAGGTCGATAGCTTCAGCACGCGGAAACCCGCCAAGGGCAGGGGTGGGGCACAATTCTCGAGCAATGTCTAGGACGTGAGTATCGGGTGCAGACAACGGGCCAGTGACGTGCGTGCCAAGATGCTGAACGTTGGCAACACTCACCACAGATGGTTCAGGTTCCCAGTCGAGATACGAGCACCATTGCAGCAGAGTGTCGTGCACCATCTCTACAACAACACGGTGTTCTATTTGGTTCTTCTTGCTCGCCAATAGATCTGCCGCGTTCCGCGCGTCGGTGGCAGGGTCGCCGGTGCGTGGGGTGGTACCTGCCAAAGGATTGCTATGCACTATTCCTTTTTCCAGCTGAACAAGTAGCTCTGGTGAAGCTCCCACCATATTGTCTAAAGAAAATTGGTAGCACGTTGAATATTGCTCGTGGAGGAACTGCACAACCGAATGGATGTTGAGAGGGGTTTCGGACTTCAGCTCAATATCTCGAGCAATGACTGCTTTCTCAATCTGCCCGGAACGGACAGCAGCTCGCGCTTCGCTAACAGCAGATAAATAAATGTTGATTGGGGTCAGAGGAAGATTGCTCAGATGATGAGAACTTTCTTTTTTCTCTGTATCTGGTGGAGGAGAGGTCAACATTGATGCAACTACTTCCTCTATGTAAATACGTCGTGCATCATCAGGCATCTGCGCATCTGTGCACACAGTGATGGAGGAGTATCCGTCGCCAAAACGTCGGGCAAATATGTGGGGCACAAACAGGTCTTCTTGCTCTGCTCGTAAGAACGGGAGAAACCCCAGTGCGACAGGACCATCTTCGTCATGCTCGTCGGAGTAGCGATGTTCAATGCCCTGCAGGAACGAATGTATTTGAGAACTCTTGACGCGGGTGAATTCACCCACTGTGGCAATGCCAACGTCACCGTGAATGAAAAGCATTCCGTGAGATCTGGCGATGTGGTGCAAGGCCGGCAGGTTTTCAACTGCAACAGAAGTGGCAATCATTCCAGTCATTATTGATTTCGACTACCAGAGAGAAGCTGTGTGAGCCCGCCGCTGAGTTGCCGATGTTCGGCGTCGCTGAACCCCGCATCGCGCAACATCGCGGTGAGTTCTTCACGGGGTGGTAGATAGGCGATGCTTCGCGGTAGGTAACGGTAGGCATCTTTGTCGGACAGCAAGGCGCCAATTTTCGGAACAATTTTTCCGAAATAAATATTATTGCCGAAGCGGATGATGGGGTTGTGCGGAACTCCTACATCTAGTAAAACAACGCGACCACCCGGTTTCAGGACGCGAGCTATTTCGACAAAGAATGTCGGTAGATCAACGAGGTTGCGTAATGCGAATCCACAGATGACCGCATCGATGGAAGAATTTGGAAATGGCAGACGCAAAATATCTGCCTGTGTACGAGGTGCGCCAGAACGGTCGTAAGAGAGCATTCCGTACGAAAGGTCTACTGAAATGGCGGTATGACCTCGTTTTTGAATTGGTATACACAGATCGCCAGTGCCACTAGCGAGGTCGAGGACACATGAAGGAGAACTTAGTTGTAGGGCCTCTATTGCAATTTTTCGCCATTTGGTGTCGAGACGGAAAGTCATGACCCGATTGACAAAGTCGTATCGCGAGGCAATGGTGTCAAACATCTCTCTTATTGCTTGTTGCTTCGCTTCGCCTTGGGGAAGCGTTTCCTGCGTCTTATTTCGCCTAAATACCACAACTGAACAATACGACCGTTTCTAAGTTGTTGCACTCTTCTGCGAAGTGACAAGATGACCTATTACTTGGGGTTTTCAAGATATATGGGGTGAACAAAATGATTGATTTTTCGTTTCCGGCTGAGGTAGCAGAAATTCGTCTTAAAGTACGCATTTTTATGGATGAAGTTGTGCGTCCTGCCTGGGATGCAACTGACCAAAGTGACCGCAGTGCTGTCATTAAAACCATTACTAGCTTGCGTGCGCGTGCCCGTAATGAAGAGCACCTTTGGTTGCCTCATATGCCCGCCGAATGGGGTGGCATGGGTCTGGGTGCCACTGCTATGGCGGCAGTTTCTGCCGAGGCGGCCAAGGTAAGCATTGGGCCCTTCGTATTGAACGCTCAAGCACCAGACGAAGGGAACCAGCACACACTTCAGCACTGGGGCACCCCTGAGCAAAAGGAAAAGTATCTTCGCCCACTATGTGAAGGCACAACTCGTTCATGCTTCGCAATGACCGAACCAGAGGTAGCGGGAAGCGACCCAACGCTCATCAAAACATTTGCTTACCGCGATGGCGACGAATGGGTCATCAACGGCCACAAATGGTTTATCTCAGGTGCACGTGGGGCAAAGTTTGCTCTTCTTATTGCACGTACCGAGGAAGACCCCGATCTTCCACAAGCCGCAAACTCGTGTTTCATTGTTGACTTGCCAAACCCTGGCTTCAGAATTGTGCGCGATATTCACACCATGTCGGGTGGTCACAACCACTGTGAAATTATGATCGAAGATCTGCGTCTACCTGTTGAAAATATGCTTGGTGGCCGCGGGCAAGGGCACTTACTTGGTCAGTATCGTTTAGGGCCTGCTCGTCTTGCGCATTGCATGCGTTGGATTGGTCAAGCAGAAATTGCTCTCGACATGATGGTGAAGCGTTCTCTCGAGCGTTTTTCACATGGTTCTTTGCTGGCAGAAAAGCAAGGCATCCAATGGATGATTGCAGACTCTGCAATGGAGCTCTATCAGAGCAAGTTGATGGTTCTTCATGCTGCGTACAAACTGGAAAACAAACTTGACTTCATCTCAGAGGTTTCGATGGCTAAGCACTTCGTGGCAAATAGTCTGTGGAAAATCACCGATCGCGCAATTCAGGTGCACGGCGCATTGGGCTACAGCACAGACACGCCTCTTGCTGGCATGCTGACCCAAGCGCGTTGGAGCAGATTCGCCGATGGTGCCGATGAAATTCATCAAATGCGCATTGCTCAGCGAACAATTGCTGCGTATAAAGATTTTGGTAGCACCACTAAGGCAACCGGAGATCTTCCGCTCTAAAGTGAGTTGTCAATAAGCGCTAGGAACCTATGTACAGCAACGATCTTATTTTTGGTGTCTTCATGCCGCAAGGCTGGAAGATGGAGTTGTCTTCTATCGAGGGCGCCGAAGCGCAATGGCAGACATGTGTTGATGTTGCGGTGCGCGCAGAGGAACTTGGTTACCACTCCATTTGGGTGTACGACCATTTCCATAATGTGCCGCGCCCAGCGCAAGAATCTGTTTTTGAATGCTGGACCACCATGGCCGCCATTTCCCAGCGCACATCACGCATACGACTAGGTCAAATGGTCGGTTGTAATGGCTATCGCGAACCCGCTTTGCTGGCGAAAATCACCTCTACTATCGATGTCATTTCAGGTGGTCGCCTGGAATGGGGAATTGGTGCGGGATGGTACGAAAATGAATTCCGTGGTTATGGATACCCGTTCCCGAAACCAAAAGATCGCATTGGGATGTTGAAAGAAAGCGTTGAAATTGTGAAGTCAATGTGGACGCAACCTGAAACCACTTATGACGGCAACTATTACAAACTCGTGCGAGCGAATTGCGACCCGAAGCCCTTGCAGTCTCCGCATCCGCCTATTTGGATTGGTGGAGGTGGAGAGCAGTTAACGCTGCGTGTGGTGGCTGAGCATGCCGATTGTTCCAATTTTGGTGGGAGCCCCACCGTGTGGCAACGCAAGCGAAATATTTTGAAAGAACATTGTGCAGCGGTAGGCCGCGACGAAGAAACCATTCGCAAAACTTGGTCTCCGGAAGTGTTTATTCGTTCGACAGAAAAAGAACTTGCTGAGCGAACAACTGGCGGTTTGTGGGGCGAGCCAGTTGAGTCGTGGCGAGAAGGAAACTTAGTGGGCACTCCAGAGCAGGTTGCAGAAAAAATTGCAACATACATTGACCTGGGTTGTACTGGTTTTATTCCTTGGTGCGCCGATTACCCCGACACAGAGTCGATGGAGCGTTTAGCTACTGAAGTGATGCCAGAGTTCGTTACACGTAGTAACGCAAAATAACTTCTGCAACGCAAGACGGCTTTGCAGCGCCTTCACACTCAAACACAATTTCTAGAGTGACCTGCGCGCCGCCAGCTATTTCATCGACGTTCATTAGCTTTGCGCCTGCACGTAGCTGAGCGCCTACCGGTACAGGCGACATGAATCGAACTTTGTTTGCGCCGTAGTTAACGCCCATGGAAATGCCGCTGACGGCGAAGATTTCGGGCAAAAGAACTGGTCCGAGTGACAAGGTGAGATATCCGTGGGCAATTGGCCCACCGAATGGTCCGGTTTTCGCACGCTCGACATCAATGTGAATCCACTGGAAGTCGCCCGTTGCTTCGGCGAATTGGTTAACGCGCTCTTGGGAAATGGTGAGATAACTGCTGTATCCGAGGTGGTTTCCTACTTCGGCCTTCAAGCCTTCGATTCCTGCGATGATCTTTGGTTGTTGCGATGTCATATCTATATTCTGTCACGCCTAGTAAAGCGTGAGAGAACTCAAAATTTGACTACTTGAACCAAATCCGTTGATGATTTCTGCTTTGAGGATGAAGCAGAAGTGCAATGAGGGCAACCTCAAAAATTGTGCTCAGTGAGCTTCCGCCAGTGAGTTTGTCGTAGAAGGAAGCTGGAGCATCGCGAAAGGCGAAATATCGCAGGACGAAGGGCCCAAATGCTGCGCCAATGGCAACGTAGTAGCCCCATTTACGGTCGTTAGCCATGAGCCAGCCACTTCCGGCTGAAGCAGCGATGAGCAAGAGGCCAAGCACAATACCGAAGCCGTAGCGCACGCGTAAGTAGCCGAGATAGCCCGTGGTGTCGAGAACGGCAATTGCGTCGAAAAAGCCATTGAGGTAGAGGAGCCACGTGGCAATTTGCAGCGTTTGTGGGTGCATGCGGTCGAACCACCGACGAGGGTCTAAGGATGTCATGGCTTTAGTCTGTCAGTTGTGAGCACCGCACCGCTGTCATCTGCCCCGCGTCCCTTTCGTTTTAGTGTGATGTCGAGTGGGTCCTCAAGTGCTCAGGGCTGGCGCTCTTTGGTGCGACAAATAGACGACATGGGTTTTGATGTTCTACATGTGCCACAGCATCGTGGAACGAGGGGTTTTGGCCCCATTGCTGCTCTAGCAAGTGCAGCAGAAATTTCATCACGCCTGCGACTCGGTTCACTTGTATTAGACAATGAAAGTATTCATCCGGCGCTCTTGGCAAAAGACCTAGCGACTATCGATCTGATATCTGACGGGCGTTTAGAAGTAGGAATTGGTGCAGGGTGGTTGCCTGCCGATCATGAACCGTTAGGTCAGGCGTTTCCCGCAGCAGGAGAACGAATTGAAAAACTGATGGAGGCCGTGGAGATTCTTCGAGCCTGTTGGACACTTCCATCGGCTTCATTTTCCGGAAAGCATTACCAACTCAATGAATTAGCAAATGACCCATTGCCAGTGCAGCAGCCTCATCCGCCATTGCTCATAGGTGGTGGTGGAAAACGAGTGCTGTCGTATGCGGCTCGTGTAGCCAACATTGTGAGCTTGGTTCCCAACATGTCTGCTGGAAAAGTTGGTCGTGAGTCGGCAGCAAATGCAACAGGTGCAGCAACGTTAGAAAAGCTGCAATGGGTGCGTGAAGCTGCAGGTAGCCGTATGGGTGAAATTGAACTGCATACGAATTTGACGAATGTATTTATTACGAACGATCGACAGCCAATTATTGAAAAGTTGGCTCGTGGATACGGGCTGGAGCGTCAAGATGATGTTTTTGCCATACCTCACGTAGTATTGGGAACAGTAGAGCAGTGCGCTGAACAAATTCTTCAACGTCGTGTTGAAACAGGAATTAGTCACTACACCGTCTTTGAATCAGGGCTCGCTGATTTTGGTCCTATTCTTCAATTGTTAGCAGGTAAATAAGTGTCTATGGACAACGTTGGTGTTACGCATAGTGGTTTCGTCGCATTTGTGGGGCGGCCCAATGTAGGAAAGTCGTCACTGGTCAACACTATTTTGGGAAGAAAAGTAAGCATTGTCTCTGATAAGCCCCAAACGACGAGGCACCGTATTCACGGAGTTCTCACAGTGCCTCCGGCACAGGTGATCTTTGTTGATACTCCAGGACTCCATAAGCCTGTCAGCGCCCTCGGTCAGCGCGTGAATGCAACCGCGCTTGCCAGCTCAGATGATGTAGATATCTCTTGTTTGGTTATTGATGCAACTCAAAGCTTTGGTAGCGGCGACCAGTGGGTGGTCGACAACGTGAACTTGGCTCGAGATGGAATGCGGTTTTTCGTCATTATCAACAAGGTCGATATTGCATCTCGCGAAAAAGTGCTGTCGCAGCTCGTCAAGCTCTCTGCTCTGAACGCAGAAGAATATTTCCCCGTTTCTGCAAAATCGGGAGAAGGTGTTGATGCCTTAAAGTCTGCTCTTCTTGCAGCAATGCCAGAGGGCCCCATGTACTACCCACCCAACGAAGTGCGAGACACTCCAGAAGCCGAATGGGTCGCTGAATTGGTTCGTGAAGAACTGCTTGCTCTCGTTTTTGACGAGTTGCCGTATTCCATCGCAACGCGAGTGACGGAATGGGAATGGCCTCGTGTGCGCTGTGAGATCGTTGTAGAGCGTGACAGTCAAAAAGGCATGGTCATCGGCAAAAAAGGTGCGATCTTGAAACAAGTAGGTGAGCGAGTGCGGATGCAAATGGCGCCAGGTGCGTTTATTGAACTACACGTTGTTGTCGACAAAAACTGGCAACAAAAAGCAGATCGTGTTGAGCGCCTAGGGTACTAGCCCATCATTTTGGGGCGCAATAAAAAGTGGACTTGAAGCCGACGATGTGAGTAGAAGACTCACATAGTCATCGTACGCAACTGGTTGGTTGGCCTTTGCGGTATCGCCTGCTCCGCGAGGAACAGATTGAGGTACCCCGTCTACTGTAAACAGCACTTGTCCGATACCAGGTAGAGACGTAAGTGTGAGAACAATTTGACCAATTGCGAGTCGCTGTTCAAGAGTTGTAACAATTTCAAGTAACGACTTGTTTGCATCGACAACAGCAAGACCACGAGTGACTTCTACCGTCAGGCTTAAGTTCTTGGGAATCGCACTGCGTGAATAGCTATTTTCTTCACGTTCGGGGCGAATTGCGAGAAGGGTATCAATTGCATCTTGCGCGAAGAATTCTTGTTTCACACTCTGTTGCTTGCTGACGAGCCTGTTAGTGGAAACGTAGTACAAAGAAACTTGGTTCGTCAGTTCAGTTTCTGGATTAGTTGTTGTTGGGGAAGGCATCGTTGTAGACGTAGTGGTGGTTTGATCTAGTCCGAAAGGTACGTCGGTCAGAATGCGTGCAGTCGAATCGGGGCTGGGTCCACAGGCGCTCATTATTGAGGTACTCAAAAGAGCTACCAGAAAGAAAGGCATTGTTTTCATATTCATGTCACATCACTTTCCACTGGCATGGTGACCGTGAATCGTAAACCCAACTTGCCATTGTGTGAGTGATCAGAAATCGCGATGTTTCCGTTCATTACCTTTGCGTGTTCCATTGCAATTGCTAGACCAAGACCAGAACCGGTTCCACGTGCGGCGTTACGGCCTCTGGTGAAACGGCTAAAAATTTCAATGCGTTCATCTTCAGGTAGCCCCGGACCATTGTCATCAACATGAATTGTCAGAAAAGACTTTTCTTGGTGGATAGTGATTGATGTTGCGCCACCGGCGTGCTCTGCGGCATTGCCTAACAGATTCACCAAGACCCGTTCAATTCTCAATCGGTCCACAAGAATTTGAACTTTCATCAAACTGGTATTGAGTAGTGGAATACTTCCAAACTGAAATCGCTGGGCAATTCGGGCGATGAGGTCTTCTATGTCAACAGACTCCACGCGCAGTTGGCTAGCCCCAGACTCTAGGCGTGATAGTTCTAATAGATCGATTACCATGCGGTCGAAGCGTCGTACTTGAGTGTCGATGATGTCAAATGCTTGCTGATTACGGTCGCTCAGTTCATGTTTTTTTGCAGCAAGGACCTCAATGGCGGCAGTGAGAGCCGTGATGGGTGAGCGCAATTCGTGGCTCACGTCTGAGGCGAATCGAATTTCTCTTTCAATTCTTTCTTGAACAGTGTCGGCCATTGCGTTGAACGAGGTGACTAATTGATCGAGATCCGGGTCGGACTCCGGAGTGAGACGTGCATCAAGTTTCCCTGCAGCAATTTCTGCTGCGGTAGCTGCAACACGCCCAACGGGCCGCAGTAGTCGTTTAGAGGCAAACCATCCGAGAAGTAGCCCAGTAGACGTAGCGATAACCAAACCAGCAATGACAGCACTTAAAATAAAACGAATAATTCGTTCAGTTTCTCGTAGCGAAAATATTTCGAAGTAGTTGGCCCCGACGGCAGATACGGGTGTGCCGACTGCTTCGTATAAGCGACCATTGAATGAGAATTTTTGGGAAGCAGCCTTGCCACTTTGAACGACCTTCAGCAGTCCTTCAGGAATATCAGTTTGAGTAAACGTCAACGGGTCTACTGAATAGAAAAACCCTTCGGGGGTAAGTTGCAAGACTGCAAATCCGTCTGTTTCAGTGCGAATATATGAAACAAGTGACCCCACCGCGTCGCGTTGTGCCTCAAGATAAGTACCCATGATGCGGGCATTACTAAAGGCCTGAGTCGTTATGGCATTTCCGCGTTGCTCCAGCAAATATGTGCGGGAGAACGAGTAGGTAGCAATTCCTGCGAGAAGCGAGGTGGTGAAGGCGATGAGCCCAAATGAGGTGAGGGTTCGGGCGCGCAGACCCAAGCTCTTTTGCCGTGTGTGGCGTAGGCGCCGAGAGTGAGGGTGAGATCGGATCGGCATTACCCACAGCATTACCGAAAGAAGTGAAACCTTCCCACCCGGTGAGCCGCTAAAGGGAAGAAAAAAGGGCTCACCGGGAGGAAAACCACCGCTCTTAGTTTGACGCTGAATTGTGACTTTCTCATCCATTTCATGTGCGTTTTCTGTAACAAAATGGGTCTGGTGCTCTGTGCTGGTGCCCTTGAAGCACCGAACAATGGGCAGAATAGAGAGGTGTCCACTCTCTTGCTCATCGAAGACGACGACAACATTCGTCTCGCTTTGCGCTTGTCACTGGAAGATGAGGGCTATTCAATAGTCGAGGCAGCGAACGGGTCTCTTGGACTTGAGATCTTCTCGGAAACATCTCCAGATGTGGTGCTTTTAGATCTGCGCCTACCCGATATTTCTGGTTTCGAAGTGTGCCGTCTCATTCGGCAAAAGTCATTGGTTCCCATCATCATGGTGACGGCTCAAAGCGACACTCACGATCTTGTTGCAGGTTTAGAGGCTGGCGCTGATGACTATGTCACGAAGCCTGTTGTTCCTAAAGAACTTGCAGCTCGTATACGTGCTGCAATGCGGCGGGTGCAATTACAAGAAGTAATGCACGACAGCG
The DNA here is from genome assembly GCA_945886445.1 of Bifidobacterium breve. Lineage (GTDB taxonomy): Bacteria > Actinomycetota > Acidimicrobiia > Acidimicrobiales > Ilumatobacteraceae > F1-20-MAGs119. Next base: position 64,743 of record CAMCZG010000003.1, read on the forward strand.
AAACCCCAACAAAGGGCGCATCTGCGTCGCAGGTGAATAATGTGCGCGATATTGAGATTCGGCGAGACCTTGGTGTTGTGCGCAAGGGTGGTGTTGAGGTTGCCCTCACGAAAACCGAATATCGCCTTCTGTGCGAATTTGCTGATCATCCTTTGATGGTGCTGTCGCGCGATCAGTTGCTTGAAAGAGTGTGGGGCTACGAGTACCTTGGCGATAGTCGCATTGTCGACGCTCATGTGCGCCGACTGCGTTTAAAAATTGAAGATCACCCCGATGATCCGCAAATTATTGCTACCGCCCGCGGTGTGGGCTATCGACTCATGCCGTCGTAGAAACTTATTGTGTAATTTCTTTCAAGAACTCAGTTGCTTCGTTGATGTCTTTGATGCGCTTCAACGGCGGTAGCGCATTAATGATTGCCCACCTATAACTTTTGGTTGCTAACCGAGGGTCGAGTACCGCAACAACGCCTTTGTCGGTGCGCGTACGAATGAGTCGTCCTGTTGCTTGTGCGAGAGCAGTAATAGCTCGTGGTAGGTCGATTTCGGTGAAGCCTTTTGACCCATGTAGATCACGGCGGGCTGCAAGGAGCGGGTTATTGCGATGTGGGAAAGGAATGCGGTCGATGACGACGAGCGAAAGAGCTCTACCCGGAATATCGACACCTTCAAAAAAACCTGCGGTAGCAAAGAGACAACTGGTTTCATCAAGAAGAAAATCGCGCAGCAGGCTGGGCTTTTGATTTTCGTCTTGAGCCAAGATGCGAAAGGGGAGGCGTTTGCGCATTTCTTCCACTGCGCTAGTAAGAGCGCGCCGGCTGGTGAACAGGGCCAAGGTGCGCCCTCCGGCTGCTGTAATAAGAGTGGCTAATTCATCGTGCACCGCGTCGTCGCGTTGAGCGTTGGGGTCGGGAAGATGAGTTGCGCAGTACAGGCGCCCCTGTTCTTCGTAGTTAAAAGGGCTTCCTACATCAAGAACGTGCACTTTGTCTGGCGACAACCCAATGCGTTCTGGCATGGAAAGTGGAATGGTTGCGCTGGTCATAATTGCCGTGTGCAGCGGCCACACAAATTCGGCCAGTATGGGCCCAACATTGAGTGGGGCAATGACGAGTTCTGGTCGTTCGGTCGTTCCTGAAACGAAGGGAACGGAAGTGGCAGAAACGCGAAGAACCGCATCGAGGTCGTCTGCAAAACGCGTGGCGAGTGTTTGAGCACGCAGTACCTTTTGGCGAACGGTTTCTAATGTGGAGTCAATTTTGCGAAGAGCGTCAAGACACGAGTTCACAGTTAAACGCAGTGCATTGAGCCGTTCAACAATGTCAACGGGAAGAGGCAGGCTGAGGCGTGTTTCAATATGCGGTGCAAACAAGGTGCGCAAGAGCGCAGCAGCGTCGAACAACTCGGTGAGCAACTTGTCGTCTTCAACTACTTTGTTCATTGCCGTTGCTAAAGTGGTTGCGCGTGAAGCAGAAATGGTGACCCCGACTGTTGCGGTAAGAGTGTCTTCGAGTTGGTGTGCTTCGTCGAAGATGACAACTTCGTGTTCGGGAAGAATGGCACCACCGCTGGCAACATGCATGCCGTATAGATGTGTGTTCACGACCACCACGTCGGATGCGGCCGCACGGTATTTGGCGTGCTCGGCAAAACATTGCCCTCCGGATGGGCATTTTGCTGCTCCGGGGCATTCGTCGCTTCCGACACTGACTGACTGCCACGCTTTGTGATGCGGTTGCCAGTCGAGTTCTGCAATGTCGCCAGTAGGAGATCTCTCCGCCCATTTAACAAGTTCTTTGACTTCTTTTTTTGTGGCGATGGCAAGATCGTCGAGCTCTAACTGCCCGTCGTCGTGCACCTCTGAAATGCGTTGCATGCACACATAATTGCTGCGACCTTTAAGGACTGCCCAAGTAAACGGTTGGGGGAGGGTCGCTTCAAGAAGAGGCAGGTCGTGAAGTGCGAGTTGATCTTGCAACGTTTTGGTGGCCGTGGAAACTACAACACGCTTTCCCGACAAAATTGCTGGAACAAGATAGGCGATTGTTTTGCCTGTGCCTGTTCCGGCTTGAACGATGAGTGGTTGTTTGCTGTTGATGGCATCCATGACAGCGAAAGCCATTTCGCGTTGACCTGGGCGGTCTTCTGGATGAGAAAGACCGGAGGTTGCATAATGGATTGCTTGTTCAACGTGCTCTTTACTGAGCGGCGCGTCGGGTGGATTATCGACCATTAGTGGGTTCTACAAGTGCAATAGCTGCGTCGAGCTCGGCGGCAGATATATCGGGCCAAGTGCGTTCGGTAAAGAATACTTTTGCGCCTGCTATTTGCCAGAGAAGAAAATTTGAAATGCGGCTTTCACCAGAAGTGCGAATGAGAACATCAACAGGTGGCATCTCGGGATCATAGAGGTGCTGTGTGATGTCGCCGATTTCTACTTCATTTTGTAGTTGTTTTGCGTCTGAGGAATAGCGCGCCGACCGTGTGAGTTCCGCTCTGCTTCCATAGTCAAAAGCCACTGTGAGAGTCATGCCGGTGTTGTTGCGTGTGTCGTCAATTGCTTTTTCAATGGATCGCTGCACGAAGGCGGGTGTGCGGGCACCACTTTCGTTGAACTGGCGTCCGATCCATCGAACGCGAACATTGTTTTCATTCAGTTCGTCGATGCGACCAAAGAGGCGTTTGTGCATCGATAAAATATGTCGTACTTCGGTACGAGGGCGCACCCAGTTTTCGGTAGAGAAACCATAGACAGTGAGCCAGCCAATATTGCGTTGAGAAGCGACGCGAACGATGTTGGCAAGAGCCTCTTCGCCAGCTGTATGTCCGTCGGTGCGCG